>NZ_FRDI01000006.1:16233-163157 GCF_900143255.1 Desulfovibrio litoralis DSM 11393 | reverse complement strand
GCGGTACAGCCGTGAACACTTTTAGCGTTTATATTAGACCCAGCTTTTATTAGCTCTTTTATTACTTCTGGGTTTGAGTTATCAACTGCATGACTCAAAACTGTATTATCATTAATATCTTTAGCGTTTACATCAGCTCCCGCTTTGATAAGCTCTGCGATTACATCAGGGCTTGGGTTGCTATAAACAGCTCTCATTAAAGCCGTTCTATCATCAATATCTTTAGCGTTTACATTAGCCCCGTTTGCGATGGCTTTTTTGACTTCTTCTAAAGTCCCTTTTTTGCACAACTGAATAAAATCTTCATCACTCATCGCAAAAGCCGAGACAGACAATAACAAACTCACCAACAATACTGAAATTACAATCGAAAAGAGTTTAAACATCATGCGACCTAAAAAAATGTTAAAAGTTGTAAGAAATTGAGGTAATGGAAATTTGTGCTATAGCCTCTTTTATTTCGCCCCGGCTTTTGTTAATATTTCTATTGCGTCTGTATTATTGTTTCTTTTGGCGAGGTCTAAAGCTGTGTTGCCATCTTTATCTTTAGCGTTTACGTCAGCTCCGGCTTTAATAAGGTCAAAAATTACTTCATGGATTGGGTTTGGAATACCGACTGCACCCATCAAAACTGTCTTACCATCGTTATTTTTAGCGTTTACGTCAGCTCCGGCTTTAATTAGTTCTTTTATCACTTCAAGAGGCGGATTGCTAGTGTTGCTTGCCCACATCAAAGCTGTCTCGCCATGTATATTTTTCGCATTCACGTCAGCTCCGGCTTTAATTAGTTCCACAACTATTTCATGGGCTGATTCATATCTTAAAAGAGCAGACATCAAAGGCGTTGCACCTTCTTCGTTTTGTGCATTTATATTAGCACCGTTTGCTATTTCTTCTTTTACTTCCTTTTCCCAACCCTGTAAACAAAACTCGATAAATTCTTTATCATTCATCGCAAAAGCCGAAGCAGAAAATAAAAAACTGATCAAAAATATGGAAATTATTATCAAAAAGCGTTTAAGCATTTTATAATCCTTATTCATAAAGATTTAGGTAAAGTTTTTAGGCGTAGAAAAAATAATAAAAAAATAAAAAATAACGTAAATAAAATATGTTGCGTTATTTCGCCCCGGCCTTTGTTAATATTTCTATTGCGTCTGTATTATTGTTTTGCTTGGCAATATCTAAAGCTGTGTTGCCATCTTTATCTTTAGCGTTTAGGTCAGCTCCGGCTTTAATCAGCTGCTCTGTGATTATTTCAGGGGTTAAATTTCTCCAAGTTGCCATTATCAAAGCTGTTTTGCCATCTTTGTCTTTAACATTAACATCAGCCCCAACTTTAATAAGCTCTGTGATTATTTCAGGGTTTGAATTTCTCCAAGTTGCCATTATCAAAGCTGTTTTGCCATCTTTGTCTTTAGCATTAACATCAGCCCCAACTTTAATAAGTTCTGTTATTATCGCAGGTTTTGAGTTTTTAAGATTTGAGTTTGTAAACGCGACAATCATCAAAGCTGTCCTGCCTATATTAGTTTTAGCATTAACATCAGCACCAGCTTGGATGAGTTTGATAATTATTTCAAGGTTTGGCTTTTTAACTTTGTCAACTGCCCCCATCAAAGCTGTATCACCATTGTTATCTTTAGCATTAACATCAGCACCAGCTTTAATAAGTTCTGTTATTATCGCAGGTTTTGAGTTTTTAAGATTTGAGTTTGTAAACGCGACAATCATCAAAGCTGTCCTGCCTATATTAGTTTTAGCATTAACATCAGCACCAGCTTGGATGAGTTTGATAATTATTTCAAGGTTTGGCTTTTTAACTTTGTCAACTGCCCCCATCAAAGCTGTATCACCATTGTTATCTTTAGCATTAACATCAGCACCAGCTTTAATAAGTTCTGTTATTATCGCAGGTTTTGAGTTTTTAAGATTTGAGTTTGTAAACGCGACAATCATCAAAGCTGTCCTGCCTATATTAGTTTTAGCATTAACATCAGCACCAGCTTGGATGAGTTTGATAATTATTTCAAGGTTTGGCTTTTTAACTTTGTCAACTGCCCCCATCAAAACTGTTTTACCATTATTATCTTTAGCATTCACGTCAGCGCCTGATCTAATAAGCTCTGTTATTACCTCAGGATCCATGTTCCAAGTGGCATTCATCAAAACTGTTCTGCCATCTTTGTCTTTAACATTTACGTCAGCCCCGGCTTTAATTAGTTCTGTTATTATTTCAGGATTTGGGTTATGTGAAGCTGCCGACATTAAGGGTGTTTTGTTATCTCCATTTTTAGCATTTATATTAGCACCGTTTGCGATGGCTTTTTTGACTTCGTCTATTGTTCCTAATTCACACAACTTAATAAACTCTTTATCATCCATAGCAAAAGCCGAGACAGAAAATAAAAAACTGATCAAAAATACGGCGGTTATAATCGAAAAGCGTTTTGACATTTTATAACCCTTATTCATAAAGATTAGGCAAAGATTTTAGGTGTAGAAAAAATAAAAAATAACGTAAATAAAATAGGTTGTGTTATTTCGCCCCGGCCTTTGTTAATATTTCTATACATTTTGAAGCGTATGGCATGTCTTTGGCGATATCTAAAGCTGTTCTACCATCTTTATCTTTAGCGTTTAGGTCAGCACCAGATTGAATAAGTTCAACAACCAACTCAAAAATTCCTCTATAAACCGCTCTCATTAAAGCCGTCTCGCCATCGAAATTTTTCGCATTAACGTCAGCTCCGGCTTTAATTAGTTCTTTGATTACCCAATGGTCTGCCTTCATCAAAGCTGTATCTCCCTGCTTATCTTTAGCGTTTACGTCTGCTCCAGATTTAATTAGTTCTTTTATCACTTCAAGAGCCGGAGAGCTAGCCCCGATTGCCAACATCAAAGCTGTCTGACCATCTAACGAGGTTGCATTAACATCTTCTCCGGCTTTAATTAGCTCTGCTATAATATCAGGATTTTTTTGATAAAGAGCCGCCGACATCAAAACTGTCGTTCCCCACTTATCTTTCGCATTAACCTTAGCCCCAGCTTTAATAAGTGCTGTTAAAACTAAAGGGTTGCCGTTAAAAGCAGCGGCATCCATCAAAGCTGTATTGCCATAATTACTTCTCGCATTAACATCAGCTCCAGCTTTAATAAACTCTTTTATTACAGTAGGGCTATTTTTCCTGCTTGCCCACATCAAGGCTGTCATTCCGTCTTCATCTTTAGCATTCACATCTGCACCAGCTTTAATTAGTTCTGTTATTACAGCAGGGTTTGAGTTAACCATGGCTGCGAGCATTAAAGCTGTAGTACCACTTTGAATTTTAGCATTCACAGCAGCTCCATTTGTGATGGCTTTTTTGACCTCTTCTAAAGTCCCCTTTCCGCACAACTGAATAAATTCTTCATCACTCATCGCAAAAGCCGAAACAGAAAACAACAAACTCACCAACAAGACGGAAATAATCATCAAAAAGCGTTTTGACATTTTATAACCCTCATTCATAAAGATTTTAAGGAAGCATTGATTAAATGGCACTTTGGAAACGTGCAGTTATTTTGCTTGGCAAGGCACGAGTTTTTTTTAAAGCAAGAGTGGACTCTTCCGTCCATGACTGTTTCAAAAAAAGCGAAGTAACACCGCCAAGCGGAATAAATCAGCGTTTCCCTAAACTTACATGCCTCGTAAGCGTTCCGCCAACAAGGTATAGCGTTTTCTCATGTTATTATTGCTAACAGCGATATTCACGGCCTTTGGTTCGCCGACTAAAACAACGAGTTTTTTCCCTCGAGTAACGCCTGTATAAACCAAATTACGTTGAAGCAAGACATAATGTTGAGTCAAAATAGGCAAGACAATAACGGGATATTCAGAACCTTGAGATTTATGTACTGAAATCGCATAGGCCGGAACTAATTCGTCTAACTCTTCAAAAGTATATAAAACATTGCGGTCTTCAAAAGATACAACCAGGTCTTTGTCTTCAAGATCAATACTGCTAATCCTGCCCATATCGCCATTAAAAACTTCTTTGTCGTAGTTATTGCGTATTTGCATAACTTTATCATGCAGGCGAAACTGTCTTTCGCCACGCTTTAATAAAATACGTTGGGGGTTTAAAGCCTCTTGTAAGCGTAAATTAAGATTAACCGCTCCAACTATGCCTTTATTCATCGGGGTTAAAACCTGAATATCTTCTATCGAATTAAACCCAAAATGATAAGGAATACGTTTTTTGACTAAATCAACAATTAAATCTGCGACTAATTCGGGGTTTGACTCTTTAAAAAAATAAAAATCAGATTGATGTTCTAATTTATAAGAAATATTAGGCATTTTGCCGTGATTGATTAAATGAGCGTTACAAATAATTTCACTTTCGGCCGCCTGACGAAATATCTCAATCAATTCAACAACTTTAACCGTCTTAGACGTAATCAAGTCTCTTAATACGTTACCCGGCCCAACAGAAGGAAGCTGATTCACATCACCCACAAAGACCACGGTCGCCCCCAACGGAATAGCTTTTAATAAGTGATACATGAGCATGGTATCGAGCATGGAAGCTTCATCAAGCACTAATAAACCACAAGCTAAAGGGTTGTCCGAGTTGCGTGCAAAACCGTCTTCTTTGGGGCTATATTCTAAAAGTCGGTGAATGGTGCGAGCTTCTAAATCTGTCGCTTCGCTCATGCGTTTAGCGGCTCTACCCGTTGGGGCGGCGAGTAAGATGCGAGCTTTAACCGTTTGAAAAACTTTTATAATCGCTTTAATGATTGTGGTTTTACCCGTTCCCGGCCCACCTGTAATCACCAACACTTTTGAATTTAAAGACGCTCTAACGGCTTCTTCTTGTTCGGGTGCAAGTTTTAAGGCAACCTGTTTTAAACCTGTATCCATACTTTTTTCAATATCCGAAAAACTCACAGATTTTGGAGAATTTAACAAGCGACTAAGATAATAAGAAATTTTAGATTCGTAGTGATGATAACGTGAAATATAAATGGCTTCATCAGGATAGTCGTCATCGTCACTGCTTGAAGTATCCAAAGTGTTACTCGGTAGAGTTTCGAGCTTAATTAAACCTTCTTCAACTAAATCAGGAATAATAGAATCAAGCAACTCAGGGTCAAGGTCGAGCTTTTTGGCGGTTAAAGCAATCAACGCCCTCTTGGGGTAATAAACATGCCCGTCATCAGCGGATTGATTTAAGGTATAAAGCAGAGCGGCACTCGCCCTTAAAGGACTATCTTTTTCAAAGCCAAGCTTCATAGCGATTTGATCAGCCGTAATAAAACCGATTCCATGCAAGTCCATAGCGAGGCGATAAGGGTTATCTCTAACTACTTCAAGGGCAGATTGACCATAATGTTTATAAATTCTAACCGCATAAGTTGTGCTTACACCGTGGGGTTGTAAAAACATAATCAAGTTGCGTACGCCTTGATGTTCCTTCCAACCGTTGGCGATAGCTTCGGCTAACTTGGGGCTAACTCCCGGAGCTTCGGTTAAACGTTCCGGTGCGTTATCTAAAATATCTAAGGTTTTATCGCCAAAATGTTGAACTACTCGGCTCGCCAGACGCGTCCTAACTCCCTTAATTAAACCGGAACCAAGATAGTGTAAAATGCCTTGAGCGGTAGCGGGCAAGATAGATTCAAATGTGGTGATCTGAAACTGGCGACCAAACTGGGCGTTATTCACCCAACTCCCCGTTAATTTTAAACCCGTTCCGGGTTGTGGGTCGGGCATAGCACCGACAGCAGTAACGAGTTCGCTTTGATTAGCCACTTTTAAGCGTAAAACAGTCCAGCCATTTTCAGCATTATGAAAAACAACACGTTCTAAAGTGCCTTCAATTTCTCTTTTAAGCTCGTTAAGTTGAGCAACACTCAAGAGTTCGAGTTGTTGAACTGATTCTTGTTTGATATTTTGAGGGGTTTGTTTAATGGTATTTTCTTTTGTGATTTTTGTTGTACGCTTTTTCAACAGCAAACTGCCTTTTTAAGAAATATGTATTTTGATAAGAACACTGTGGACTTGTGGCTTTGGGGTAGAACCCTTGAAGCATCATTTTTAGGCTGATGTTGAGAGGCTGTCAAGTTTACTCAATTTAATTAGAGAAAAGGTAAATCACACAATTAAAGCGGAGTCCAAGCTTGTAAAAGTTTTTGACAAAGTATACACTTAAAAAAGTTTTTTAAATTACATTAATATTAAATAATATGGATTTCGGAGTTATATTTGAAGAAAATACGTCTGATTGCAATTGGGAAATTAAAAACACCCTTTTTCAAAGAAGCGGCAAAACACTATTTATGGCGTATTCAACACCATTTAAGTTTTGAAGAAGTTAACCCTAAAGACGCTGATCCAAAACTTCCGGTAGCGGAAGCGATAAAACAAGAAGGTCAAAATATTTTGGCTTGTTTAAAAAGTTCTGATATTGTGATTTGTCTTGATGAAAAAGGTAAAGAATTTACCTCGGAAGCTTTTGCTAATTTTTTAGAACAAATCAGCGAAAACCAGAGTTTTTGCCCAACTTTTATTATTGGCGGGGCTTTCGGATTGTCTGAGGCTGTTAAAAAACAGGCGAAATATACTATAAGTTTAAGTAAAATGACCCTGCCACACGAGTTGGCAAGAGTATTTTTTTTGGAACAGCTTTACAGGGCTGATGCAATTTTACGAAAAAGCCCTTATCATCACGTATAACACTTGCCTTGCTCGAAATAAATAATAAAAAATTGAAATATAAAGGATAAATCGATGGAACTTACTCGTATTGAGTTAACAACTAAAACAGAAGATGTTGATTTGCTGACTGCTTATCTTTCCGCTGAATTACGTTGCGGTTGGGAAGAACAAGAATTAGGCGAGATCAGCAAATGTGTTTTACATTTCGACAGCAAAAATGCCGCACAAGAATTAATTGATAAAATCACCAAAGATATGCCCCAAATAAAGCTCGAAAAATCAACAGTGCCTCAAACCAACTGGATCGAAGCATGGAAGGAATTTTTTACGCCCGTGATTTGCGGAAAACATTTTATTGTTTTAGCTCCTTGGATGGAAAAAGAAAAAGAAGAGGCAACAAAAAACGGACGTTTCGCTATTGTGATTGAACCAAAAACTGCATTCGGAACAGGGCATCACGCAACGACAGCTCTTTGTTTAAAGGCTTTTTCTCGCTTATTGGAAGAAGGAAAAGTTAAAACAGGACAACGCTTTTTAGATTTGGGAACTGGTTCCGGAATTTTGGCAATCGGAGCAGCAAGCCAAGGTTTAAGCGGTTTAGCTTTAGATATTGATATAATGGCGATTGAAAACGCCTTAGAAAACGCAGGGTTAAACCACGTTGAATCTAAAATAGAAATTCGTCGTGGTAGTCTTGGTCCAAAATTTACAACGGATAATCCCGAAGTCGGAGACGGAGAATATGACGGCGAAAGTCCTGTAACAGAAGAATTTGATTTGATTTTTGCTAATATTTTGGCTGAACCTTTAAAAATGCTCTCACCTCATATTGTAAAACAATTGAAAAAAGGTGGAATTTTAATATTATCGGGCATTTTAAAAACTCAAGCCGAAGCCGTCGCCGAAGTTTATAAAAAAGAAGGGCTAAACGCCCCTGAAATTCAAACAGAAGCCGATTGGGCATCTTTACTTTTTGTAAAATAAACAAAGTCAAAAACTGCACAGGATATATAAATGAGCGAGCGAGAAAAAAAACTGCTGGCATATTATGAAGCTTTAAATGCACATTTTGGCACAAAAACTTGGTGGCGAGCCGACAGCCCCTTTGAAGTTTCTATTGGGGCGATTTTAACTCAAAATACGGCTTGGACAAATGTTGAAAAAGCGATTAAAAATTTAAAAGACCAACAATGTTTAAACCCAAAGTTGATGTTTGAACTCTCCGAAGCTGAACTAGCAGAGTTAATCAAACCAGCCGGCTTTTTTCGAGTTAAAACAAAACGCATAAAAAACTTTTTGACTTTTTTAAAACAAGAGAGTTTATTGGCAAAAGTTGATTTTTCCGACACCAATTTATTCTATCTTAATGAATATTTACACGAAGAATTAAGAGAAAAGCTTCTTAAAATTTCAGGAATTGGCAACGAAACAGCAGATACGGTTTTACTTTATGCTTTAAATCAGCCGGCTTTTGTGATAGATGCTTATACAGCAAGAGTTTTTTCTCGCCACGCTTTAGTGGAAAGCGAAATTAATTATTTAGATTTACAAACCTTTTTTACTGACGTGTTACCTTTGGATACAAAATTATACAGTGATTATCATGCCCTTATCGTTCAGGTTGCAAAAGATTATTGTTTAAAAACTAAACCTCGCTGTGAAACTTGTCCTTTAAAGAGCTTTTTGGAACATGAACCTTTTATTTAACAACTTATCAATAAAACCTTTAGTTTTTGAAAAGAGTAAACCATATAAGTTATGGCTTGCGCTATGCTTTTGTGTTTTTATTTTGACTATAACAGCTTGTGATATAAAGGAAACCTTAGCCGCTCCAAGCGGGGCAAATTTAAAAAAAGCCCTACAAGCGGAAGAAAAAAAAGCCAAAGAACGCCGAGAAAAAATCTCACGCTTAATCGGAGAAGAAAAAAATATTAGCCAAGACTTGGCAGCCACAGAAAAAGAAATGTTCGCTTTAAACAAAAACCTTGAAGAAGCCGAAAAAAAACTGGCGACTTTAAGTGTTGCCGAAGATGATGTTAAAAAAGACTATCAACGTCTTTTAAATGAACAAAAAAAAATCGAACGGGCAATGCAAGAAACGTTGCGTTTACTTTGGGATCTAGCAAGCAAGGAAGAAGCCGTCGGTTTTAAAGACCTGCCTGACTGGCATGTTTCAGAGCGTGAATATAGTTGGAGTAAAGAGCTTTTTTCTCTTTTAAATACACAAAAACAAGAACTTGTTGCAAAGGCACAGGAAATCGCCGAGACCTTAGGTAAACGAGAAAGTTTGGCGGCTGAGGCAAAAAAACAATTGCGTTTGGTTAATATTGATAAAAATAAGCTTTTAAAAAGCCAAATTAAGTTTAAAAACAAAATAGCCGAGTTGCGTAAAGAAAAAAAGACAACCGAAGCCGAACTTGATGATGTTTTAGATTTAATCAAAGATTTAAACATTAAAATCGAAAACGTCGCCGAACAAGGCTCGCTAGAAAATCTTAAAGACAAGCTTAATTGGCCCGTACAAGGAAAATTGGTCAAAGCTTTTAACCCTAATGCCTCTCCTCCCGTGCGTGGCGTTGGTCTTTCCACGAAAGATAAAGCAGAGGTAAGTGCCATCGCTTACGGAAAAGTCGTGCATGAGGATCTTTTACGAGGCTTTGGACGAGTTGTAATTTTAATGCACAACGGGGCTTATTATACGCTTTATGCTTATTTAAGCGAGAGCAAAGTAAACGTTGGCGACGAAGTAAAAAGAGGACAAACAATAGGTCGAACGGGCTATTACCCGGATATTAACGGACCCGGTTTATATTTTGAATTACGCTCTCATCAAAAAACAATCAATCCGGCACAATGGTGTAAATAACTTGAATTTTTCACAATCAACAACAGTGTTTCTTATGAATATAATAAAAAGATTAAAAACAACTGCAAAAAACTTAAAGATAAACTTTTTGCAGTCTAAAAAATATATTATACTTTGCGTATCTTTGATCTGTTTAGGCGGTTGCAATCTTGCACCGACGCAAAACTTTTTTGGTTCTTTTTTTCCGGCTTGGCTATATTGCATCGTTTTTGGCATTATTGCCACGGCGCTTTCTCGCAAGCTATTGATTTTTTTAAAAATTGATCAATATTTAAAAATGCGGGTTCTGGTTTATTTTGCTATGGCTTTAGCTTATATTTTTTTGGCATGGTTACTTGTTTTTACTGATATCTTAACACAATTTGTTTTTTAGGAATATATAATGTTTGGTTCAAAAGAAAAAATCGGACACAGCTTATCGATTTTTATTATTGTTTTGGCTGTTATTTTGGCAGGCTATGTTTTTTGGTATACAACTAAAAACCCGCGTACCGATGATGCCTATATTTGGGCAGAAACAATCACTGTTTCGCCAGAGGTTAGCGGAAGCGTAAAAGAAATTTTTATTGAAAACAATCAATTGGTTCAAAAAGGGCAATTATTGTTCAGCCTCAACTCTGAAATCTATGAACTTAAAGTAGCACAGGCAAAATCTCAACTTGCTACCCTAGAAGAACAGTTGTTGTTGGCAAACGAAGCTCAAAACTCAAGCGTACAAACAAATTACGGTTCTCTAATCAGTATAGAAAAGGCGTTAGTCAACTTAAAGCTTGCCAATGAACACTTAGTTCGCCAAGAAATTCTCAATGAACAAGGGTTAGTAACCAAAGAAAGCGTACAAGAAGCTCAAAAAAACAAAAAAGAGGCAGAGTTGGTTTATCAACGAGCCTTAGCAAGCGGTACAAAAAATAAAAAAGAAACAGATACGGGACGCAACACTCTTGAAGCTCAACTTGAAACAGCCAGAATAGATTTAAAAGCGGCTCAAAAAAGATTAAAAGATACTCAAATTATCGCCCCTTTTGACGGAAAAGTCGGCAATATAAAAATTGCGGTAGGTGAATACGTTAACATCGCTCAACCTGTGTTTACCTTGATAAACACCAATAACTGGTATGTTATCGCCAATTTCAGAGAAACAGAACTAAAAAATATACAGCCCAACGACCCTGTTACCGTTTATGTTATGACCAACAACAATCACCCCTTAAAAGGTATTGTGCAAAGCATTGATTGGGGCGTACTTCCCGAAACATATAAAACAGATGAAATCGGTTTACCTCGTGTTTCTCGTTCTCTTAACTGGGTTAGAGTCGCACAAAAATTTCCTGTCAGAATTTTAATAAAAGACCCCCCGCTTGAACTTATGCGAGTCGGTGGATCAGCTTCAGTAATTATCCACCCGGAAAAGTAAAAGATAACAGTCAAGATAGAAGAAGACTGAAGTAACAAAATAAAAAGCTGATTGAAAATCAAAATGAAATAGCAATTTTTTATAGCATATTATTTTTTAACATTTAACCATTTTTGAGAGTTGTATCATGTTGAAACGTGTTCTAATTCTAGTTTCTGCATTATTTTTAAATCTTTTATTTTCTGTTGTGGCTTTTACTATTGATAATTCAGAGTTTTTGCGATTGTGTGAAACAGGCACTTTGGAAGAAGTTGAAAAAGCTATAAAAAACGGGGCTGATTTAAACGCTAGAGATAGATTTGGCAAGGTGGATAGACCTTTGATGTTTTTTGCTGTACGCAATAAAAATTCTGCTGTAGTAACAGCCCTTATTAAAGCCGGAGCTGATGTTAATGCTAGAGACGAAAATAATAACACTGCTTTAATAAATATGACTCTAAACACTTCCAATCTTCCTATTATCAAGGAACTTATTAGAGGCGGGGCTGATGTGAATGCTGCAAACAATAAAGGTATAACTGCTTTAATGACTCCTGCTCAATATCATTCCGATCCTGACGTTATCAAAGAGCTGATTAAAGCTGGAGCTAATGTTAATGCCAAAGATAAAACGGGTAGCACACCTTTAATGATGGCAGTTAATAACACTTCGCCTAGCTCAAACGATGCTGTAATTAAAGAACTTATCAAAGCAGGCGCTGATGTTAATGCTGAAGGCAAGAGAGGTATAACGGCCTTGGTGATTGCTTCCGGAAAACGCTCAAGCCCTGATGCATTAAAAGAGCTTGTTAAAGCAGGAGCTGATGTCAATGCGGGAAAGGACGGAAATATAACTGCTTTGATGTCTGCAGCCTATGAGAACCCAAACACAGTTATTATTGAAGAACTCCTTAAACTCGGTGCTGATGTTAATGCTAAAGATGGATTTGGTAAGACGGCTTTAATGTATGCATCTGAACACAACTCATATCCTCCAGTGATCACAGCACTTATAAAAGCCGGCTCTGAGGTTAATGCAAGTGCTAAATATGATACTGGCAGGACAGCTTTGATGTACGCTGTTCAACTTAACTCAAACCCCAACATTTTCAAAGAGCTTCTTAAGAACGGGGCTGATGTGCACGCTACAAACAACTTAGGTCAGACTGTCCTGATGACGGCGACTTATGGATTTGCCAATTCTGAAATAATATTAGAACTCCTTAAAGTCGGAGTTGACGTAAACGTTAAAGACAAATATGACAACACGGCTTTGATGTCAGCTACCTTGAACCAGCATCATGATGCAGTAACAGCCCTTATAAAAGCCGGGGCTGATGTTAATGCTAAAAATAAAGATGGAGTGACGGCTTTAATGAATGTAAATGCTTCAAACCCAGAAATAATGATTCCAGAACTCCTCAAAGCGGGTGCTGATATAAACGCTAAAGATAAATATGGTAACACAGCTTTAGCTATAGCCAAAATAAAAAATAACAAATATGCAATAGAAGAGTTAATTAAAGCCGGGGCTAAGTTTTAAAACTTATTTTTACAAAGCCGTTTTTTAATATATTCCGGCTTTCATTAAATTATATTTTTGTTCTCTTAATATAACGCAAGTTTTTTTTATATCTTATGGCAAGTGTCTGATAAACTGATATGTGTTAAAAATACTCTCAACGCTCAAAGACTCACAAGCGTGTGGAGGGTCATTTTCTGTAAATCCGTTTGGTCGCAAGTCAAAACAACGTAGAGAGCCAAACTTATCTGTAAATTGTTTAGCAAAAAGATAACAAGCTTGTGAAATTTCTTGATCTGTTTTCCCTTTTTCAGATAAATAGATCCCAATAAACATTAATGCACCTTCAACTAAACCGCATTGAGCCCTGAAACATCCCGCTCCATGCAGCCCAATAGCCGCATTCATTGTTTGTTTATCTATTTTAAGATCAAACAGTTCACTCAAGCAACTCATTGTTGTTCTTGCACAATTCATATCAACGTCCCAATATAACCGGTGAACTTTTTCCGCAATCTCTATTATTGGCATTTTATATATCCTATGTGCTTGTCGTTAATAACATTTTAAATTTGTCAGAAACTTGTATTGTGTTCTTTTATCATATTTTTTTCAAACATAAGTAAAAAACATATTGCTAACAAGTAAAAAAAACAACACCCAAAAATTTATTGTAAACTTTGGGTGTTGTTATAATATCATAATTTTTAGGCTAATCTGTGTTTTCTTTATCTCTTAGTTTTGGATCAAATAACTTTTCAACCAAGACAAAGAACAACGGTACAAAGAAAATCGCCAAAACAGTCGCCGAGAGCATACCGCCAAAAACACCTGTTCCGAGGGCATTTTGAGCTCCTGAACCTGCTCCTGAACTTATAACAAGCGGTAAAACCCCAAGCATAAAGGCAAAAGAGGTCATTAAAATCGGGCGTAAGCGCATTCTGGCGGCTTCTAAAGCGGCTTCGCTCAAGCTACGTCCTTGTTCAAACAGTTCTTTGGCAAATTCAACAATCAAAATAGCGTTCTTTGCCGATAAACCAACTGTTGTCAACAAGCCAACTTGGAAATAAACGTCGTTACTAAGCCCTCTTAAAGTCATTGCCAAAACCGAGCCGAATACCCCAAGCGGAACAACCAACATAACCGCAAGAGGAATTGACCAACTTTCATATAAGGCGGCTAAACATAAAAATACGAAGATTAAAGAAATCGCATAAAGCATCGGGGCTTGAGCTCCCGCATTTTTTTCTTCAAAAGACATACCTGTCCATTCAAAGCCTATACCATTTGGCAATTGTTTTACAAATTTTTCCATTGTGAGCATAGCAATACCGGAACTAAAGCCCGGAGTCGCCCCACCTTCAATTTGCATGGCAGGAAAACCGTTATAACGCTCAAGACGTGGCGGTCCATAACCCCACGCAGTAGACGCAAAAGAAGGAAACGCCACCATATCGCCTTTCATATTACGCACATACCATTTATTTAGGTCTTCCGGCAACATACGAAACGGAGCATCAGCTTGCATAAATACTTTTTTTGTCCGCCCTCTGTCCAAGAAATCGTTAATATAGTTTCCGCCAAGAGCTGACCCTATAGTATGGTTAATATCACCGAGAGACAAACCAAAAGCTCCGGCTTTTTGAACATCAACATTAATACTGTATTGAGACGTATCATCTTGTCCGTTTCTACGAATACCGCCAATAATCGGAGCCTCTCCGTTTTTCTTTTTAATACGAGCGTCTTCTTCAATAAGCTCCTTAAGCATTCTCCAAGCCTTAACGAGCTCTTCATGCCCCAAAGAAGCACGATCTTGCAACTCGAGAGTAAAACCGGTTGCATGGCTAAGTTCCATAATAGCCGGAGGCGGAACAGAATACACCATAGCATCTTTTATTTGAGAAAGATTCATATTAACTCGCCCAGCCACAGCAGCAGCACTAAGCTCAGGACTTTTGCGTTCGCTCCAGTCTTTTAAACGCACAAAGACCATGCCCATGCTTTGTCCGTTACCGGCAAAGCTAAAACCGTTAACCGATAAGGCTGATGCTACGGCATCTTTTTCTGCCGTAAGATAATGGCTAGATACCTGTTCCAAAACTCTTGCCGTATGTTCTTGGGTAGAACCCGAAGGTAAAATAACCAAAGTAAATAAAAAGCCTTGGTCTTCTTCCGGTAAAAACGAAGTGGGCAGGCGTATAAAAAGGACGGATAAAGCACCAATAATCACAAGATAAAGCCCCAAAGAACGTACCCAACGAGGAAACATTCCGCCAACAATACGAATATAGACCCTGTTAAAAGCATCAAAATAGCGGTTAAACACGCCAAAAAATCCCGTTGTGGCGTAACCATGACCCTTTTTAGTCGGTTTTAACATGGTTGCACACAAGGCAGGCGTAAAAACAATCGCAACAATAACCGAAAGAACCATAGCCGCAACAATGGTAATAGAAAACTGTTTATAAATTATCCCCGTTGAACCGCTAAAAAATGCCATCGGTATAAATACTGTGGTTAAAACCATGGCAACACCGACTAAAGCTCCGGTAATCTGACCCATAGATTTTTTGGTTGCCTCTTTGGGCGATAAACCTTCTTCCGACATAATCCGTTCAACGTTTTCAACAACAACAATGGCATCATCGACCAAAAGTCCAATAGCAAGTACCATCGCAAACATGGTTAATGTATTGATCGAAAATCCAAAAGCCGCCAAAACAGCAAAAGTACCGAGTAAAACAACGGGAACAGCTAAAGTAGGAATTAAAGTCGCCCTAAAGTTTTGTAAAAACAAATACATAACTAAGAAAACCAAAACAATTGCTTCCAACAATGTTTTAACAACTTCATTAATTGCGATTCTTACAAACGGCGTTGTATCTAAAACAGTAACAATTTCCATTCCGTGAGGAAAAAACTTTTTCATCTCGTCTAGCTTGTCTCTTACTGCATCAGCCGTATTTAAAGCGTTTGCACCCGCAGCAAGCCTGATTGCCATACCGGTTGCCGGTGCATTATCAAAGCGTGTAAGAACATCATAGCTTTCTGCACCGATTTCAACCCTCGCCACATCTTTAAGAAAGACAGTCGAACCATCGGGGTTAACTCTAAGAATAATATTTTTAAATTCATCAACAGTTTGCAATTTTGTTTGAGCCGTAATAGTAACGTTAAGCTGTTGCCCTTTAACCGCAGGGGCACCACCTAATTGTCCGGCAGAAACTTGAGCGTTTTGAGCTAAAACAGCTTGTTCCACATCACTCGGCATCAAACTGTAACTTGCTAATTTATCAGGGTTAAGCCAAATACGCATGGCATATTGAGAACCAAAAACCGTAACATCACCCACCCCGTTGACTCGAGAAAGAGGGTCTTTAACGTTTGATATAACATAATCAGCCAAATCAAAGCCGTCCATGCTGTTATCAACAGAAACAAAACCAATAACCAATAAAAAACTTGAGGCCGCTTTACTTACACGAATTCCTTGTTGTTGAACCTGAGACGGTAATAGGGGCATAGCAAGTTGAAGTTTATTTTGCACCTGAACTTGAGCAATATCAGCGTTTGTACCGGCTTTAAAAGTTAAAGTAACCTTTGCCTCACCGCTTGAATCACTGGTTGATGACATATACTGAAGGTTATCAAGCCCGTTCATTTGCTGTTCAATCACCTGAACAACAGTATCACCAACGGTTTGAGCCGAAGCCCCCGGATAATAGGCATTAATTTCAATCGTTGGCGGTGCAATATTTGGATATTGGGCAACGGGTAAGTTATAAATAGCCAAAACCCCAACAAGCATAATAGAAATTGCGATAACCCATGCAAAAATAGGACGCTCAATAAAAAACTTTGCCATTTTATTCTCTTATCATTTTTAAAGCATATATAAAATTATGTTTTAACGAAAAATGAAACCATAAAGCTTAAAACAATTAATTCATCAGCTATTAAGTTAAAAAAATTCTCTTATACAAAATTAAACACTAAGGCTGTTTCTCAATTCTGCCAAAGAGCTTAAGCCAAGGCTTTCCCCCAAAGTTTTAACTTGTTTGGGTAAACCAAATATTAAATCAGGGCGCATAAAGTTAGCAGTTCCGATTTGTACGGCTGATGCACCAACCATAATAAATTCAAGAACATCTTCCGCCGTAACTATTCCGCCTATAGCAATAACAGGAATTTTCACAGCCTTGCAAACCTGCCAAACACAACGCAGGGCAACAGGCTTAATCGCAGGACCGGATAAACCACCAATGATATTGGCAAGGCGAGGTTTACGAGTTTTTAGATCAACCGCCATTCCCGATAAAGTATTTATACAAGAAATTATATCCGCACCGGCATCTTCAACGGCACGAGCGATTACGGTAATATCGGTAACGTTTGGTGAAAGTTTTACAATAACCGGTTTTTCGCCGGCTTTTTTCTTAACGGCGGCTGTTACTTTCGCCGCCTGAACCGGGTCTTGACCAAATAAAATTCCGCCCTCGTGAACATTAGGGCAGGAAATATTTACTTCAATAGCGGCGATTCCTTCTTCCCTTGCCAAAATATCAGCAAGTTCCGAAAAATCTGATTCTGAATTTGCATAAATATTTGCGATAATCGGAACTTCGTTATAAGGCAAATATTTTAACTTTTTATTGATAAAAGCCTCGACCCCGCAATTTTGCAAACCTATTGCATTTAGCATTCCGCAAGCACTTTCGGCAATACGTGGCATTGGGTTTCCGGGGCGTGGTTTTAAAGAAAGCCCCTTAACGATAACTCCGCCAAGTTCGCTTATATCACCATATTTATTAAATTCAAGCCCATAACCAAAAGTTCCCGAAGCACTCAAAATAGGGTTTTTAAGCGTTAAAAAAGGTAATTTTACTTGTAAGTCCATTTTACAACGCCTCACCATTCTTAGGGTTAAAATCAATTTCATCAGCCCAAAAAACAGGGCCGTGCATACACGCTTGAAGTTTTCCGGTTTCCGTTTGAATCTTGCCTTTTCCTGTTGCTTCAACAACACAACCAAGACAAGCTCCGACTCCGCAAGCCATACGTGTTTCTACTGAAAGTTGACAACGAGCCTTATATTTACTTGCCAACTCTTGAATACGTTTTAAAAACGGCGTAGGCCCACAAGCTAAAATAAGCCCGTTATTAGCCGCATAACTTTGAATAATATCTTCCAAGTGTTTAAAAATCGGTTCTCTGTCTTCAACGCTTAATTCTTGGTGGCTATCCGCATGAACCTTTTCCGCAAGAGTATCAAAGGGATAACAAGTTACGGGCAAGCGATGGCAAAACTCAAGACGTATTTTATTTGGGGTTGGGTGTTGGCGAATATATCCGACAAAAGGAGCTAAACCGACGCCACCCGCTAAAATAAGGGTTGACGTATTCGGCTCTGTGGCAAAGCCCGTACCTAAAGGGCCCCAAACCGTTACTGCATCACCGATTTTTAAGTCGAGAAGTCGCTCGGTTCCACGCCCCAAAACTTGAATAAAAACAGTCAAACTATTATCATTTAAAGTGCTTATACTAAAAGGGCGTGCGGTAACAAGCTCAAAACCCCAATTAACGGGGCGTAACATAACAAATTGCCCGGGTTTCCATTTTTCCCAAACATTACCCGCCTGAGGCTGATTTGCCTGAGATGAGGTTCCCTGAGGCTGGGTTCCCTGAAGGGGGCTAGAAAGACGCAAGGCAAAAAACTTGGCACCCCCACTATTTTGACCAAACTGTACCAAATCTAAAACTTTTAATTCTTGACAAGCTTGTGTGTTCATCATTCGTCCTAATCAATATGTCATTTATATTGCTAAATATTATATTTAAAGTGCTTAATCAAAAAGACATATAATATATAAATTACACTCTTTCGTTAACATTTGTTTACTCCATTTATCAAGCAATGCCCAACTTAGCAAGTCAGTTTTTTTTACATAAATCGAAAAAACAAGCTTGGCAAAGTACGAGAATAATCTTATTAAGTTTAAAGCAAACAGAAACACTAAGTAAATTTTTATCTTTTTTACTTTTTATACACTATAAATACGTTATCTTAAAAGTATAGTGCGAGTTTATTTTATATATTTTAAATATAATTCAAATATATTTAGGTTTATTATCCACCTTGGAGGAAGATTATGCTCTGGCGTTTAGAATTAGGCACAAAAAACGGCGTTGAAGATGTTATGGGGAAAAAAGCTGCTTTATCTGTTGATAAAGCTCTTGGTATAAAAATAAAAGATGCACGCTTGGTAAAAGTTTATACTATCGAAGGCGTTGAAAATAACGTAGCGGAAAAGATCAAAAAAGAAGCTATGTTACATGATACTGTTTTACAAGAGGCTTCTTTAAAACCTTATAATTATGATGCCGATTGGGTGCTTGAAGTCGGATTTCGCCCCGGAGTAACCGATAACGAAGGGCGTACTGCAAAAGAAACCCTCGCTATGGTTTTAGGCGTTCCACGCAATAAAATACAGGTTTATGCCTCAAATCAATATCACTTTTTTTCAACACCGGAACATAAAATAACCAAAGAAGAAATTCAAAAAATCGCAGAAAAACTTTTTTGCAACGAATTAATTCAGCGTTATTCCCTAAAAAGCAAAGAAGAATGGAATAAAACCCCCGGTTTTGAAGCAAAAGCCGCACAAGTAACAGGCAACCCCAGCGACGAAGTTGTTACTATTGAATTTTCAAAAATGAATGATGCGGAATTAATGAACTTTAGTCGTAGCAATACGTTGGCTCTTTCTTTAGAAGAATTAAAAGCGATTAAAGCATATTACGCCAACCCCGAAGTAAAAGAACAACGCAAAAACGACAGACTGCCTCTTGATCCAACTGATGCCGAAATTGAAGTTTTAGCTCAAACTTGGTCAGAACATTGTAAACATAAAATCTTTTCGGCTTTTATAGAATATGAAGATAAAGAAAACGGCACAAAACGCAATATTAACAGCCTTTATAAAAGCTGTATTCAAAACACTACAAAACAAATTAGAGAAAGACTCGGGAAAAACGATTATTGTCGTTCCGTGTTTAAAGATAACGCAGGGGTAGTCGCCTTTAACGACGATTATGACTTATGTATTAAAGTAGAAACTCATAACTCCCCCTCTGCTCTTGACCCATATGGTGGAGCTTTAACCGGTATTGTCGGCGTAAACCGCGACCCGATGGGAACAGGAATGGGTGCAGAGCTTATCTGTAATACTGATGTTTTTTGTTTCGCCTCGCCTTTTTACAAAGGTGAATTGCCTCCTCGCCTTTTACACCCAAGAAGAGTAATGGAGGGCGTAAGAGAAGGCGTTGAACACGGCGGAAACAAAAGTGGAATTCCAACCGTAAACGGAGCTGTGGTTTTTGACGAGCGTTATCTCGGAAAACCCTTGGTTTATTGTGGAACTATCGGAATAATGCCAAAAACTTTAAATGGACAACCCGGGCATTATAAAAAAGCTTTGGTGGGTGATGCCATTGTGATGGTAGGCGGACGTATAGGCAAAGACGGAATTCACGGTGCAACCTTTTCTTCGGAAGAGCTTCACGAAGGTTCACCGGCAACCGCCGTACAAATTGGCGACCCGATTGTACAACGCAAAATGTATGATTTTATAATAAAAGCCAGAAATATGGGCTTATATAACGCCATAACCGATAACGGAGCAGGCGGTTTATCCTCTTCCGTAGGTGAAATGGCAGGAGATACGGGCGGCTGTAAATTAAACTTGGCAAACGCACCATTAAAATATGACGGACTCAAACCTTGGGAGATTTTACTTTCAGAGGCTCAAGAACGCATGACTTTAGCGGTTCCTCAAACTAAACTGAAAGAATTTTTGAAATTAGCCCAACAAATGGACGTTGAAGCAACCAGCCTCGGTGAATTTACCGATTCCGGTTACTTTGAAGTTTCATTTAACGATAAAAAAGTTGCCAAGTTGCAAATGGCATTTATGCATGACGGAGTTCCACAGCTTAAATTAAAAGCCACTTGGGAAAAGCCAAAAAGTATTGATTCCGAAATGTGTGTAAAATGTCTGACTATGGGCAAAGTTTCGCATAATGATTTACTGCTCAATCTACTTGGGCGTTTAAATATTTGTAGTAAAGAATACATGATTCGCCAATATGACCATGAAGTAAAAGGCGGAAGCGTCGTTAAACCTTTGGTCGGAGTAAAAAGAGATGCCCCGGCTGATGCGGCTGTTGTGCGTCCTGTGCTTGCTGAAACAAAAGGAATGGTTATTTCCAACGGAATTTGTCCAAAATTTAGCGATTATGATAGCTATTGGATGATGGCAAACGCTATTGACGAAGCGGTGCGTAATGCTGTTGCTGTGGGTGCAAAACCCGATCAGCTCGCCGGCGTAGATAACTTTTGTTGGTGTGATCCTGTTGAAAGCGAACGTACGCCAGACGGACAGTATAAACTTGCCCAACTTGTAAGAGCAAACGAGGCGTTAAGAGATTTTTGTCTTGGCTTTAGCGTTCCTTGTGTTTCGGGTAAAGACTCAATGAAAAACGATTACATGGGCGGCGGACAAAAAATATCAATTCCTCCGACGGTATTGTTTTCTGTCTTGGGTATTATTGATGATGTAAACAAGGCGGTTACTAGCGACTTTAAGCAAGCTGATGACTCTATTTATATTTTGGGTCTGACGAAACGTGAACTTGCCGGTTCTGAAGTTGCTTCCGAACTCGGCTTTAAAGAAGGCGTAGTACCTGAAGTTGATTTGTTAAGTGCAAAACAACGTTATGAAAGTTTGTATCAAGCCATTCAAAAAGGCTTGGTAACAGCAGCCCACGACCTCTCTGACGGAGGACTCGGCGTAGCCTTGGCAGAAATGGCTGTTGGCGGACGTTTAGGCGTAGATGTCAATATTGCTCTTATGCCGTGTATGGGGTGCGAGACAAAAGGCGAAATGCTCTATAGCGAAAGTGCCAGCCGCCTTTTGGTAAGCGTGAAACCTGAAAACGCCAAAGCCTTTGAAGCTCTCTTTGCAGGGCAATATTTCGCTAAAATCGGTAAAGTAACAAAGTCTAACTTTATCGTAAAAAGCGATATGAACGCCTTAATTAACCTTGAAGTTGAACAATTGGCAAAAGCCTTTAAGCAAACGCTAAATTGGTAAATTAAAAAATTAAATTAATACAATTAAAACGCCCAGAGCAAGCTAAACTTTGTAAAGGGCGTTTTGTTTTATATTAGTGTCTGACTTAATCAAGAAAATGGCACAAATCCGAAAGACAGCTGTCTTCAAATTAGTTTGCTCTAGGGCATATGGCGAACCCACCCATAAGTGCCAAACTTACGACGTAAAAGTGTAACAATGATTAAAGGGACTACCATTATTAAAAATGGAAGTATTTTGTTATCGCTAAAGAAAATAGCAAATGCCCCTACCAACAAACAAATTACGGCAACAACTCCTGCCAGCTTTATTAGTCCACCCACAAAGCCATATACGTCATACTGTCTAGCTGCCCCACAAGCGGAACAAACAACAGAACCCCTTGCAGTAGTAGTTAAACAAAAAGGACACTCTTCCCCGGGGTTTATTTTTTCTTTACTCATCTGAAAATCTCCAAGCAAAATCAATGAAATGAACATGCATAACCCTTTACGACAAGGCAAATGTTATGCTGTTTTTATAAAAAGTCAATCTTGGTTCTTAGTGATAAACTATAACTGCGAACTAAGCTGAAAGGCTTGAGCCGCACCAAGCACATTATGCACCCTATGAATTATCACACCATCACCCACACAACGTTCAAAAATAAGCGAAAGGGCTATTTGAGTCGCTTTATCCATTGTTTCTTTATGCAAACTTTCATGGGCTAAAAGTTGACGCAACATTGCCTTTCGAGACAAGCCCACGACAAGCGGACGCTTTAAACTCATAAATCTAGGAATAGCTTTAAAAATTGCTATGTTATGTTCTAAATTTTTTCCAAAACCAAAACAAGGGTCAAGGGCAATATGAGTTTCGGGAAGACCGGCTTGAACTAATAAATTCATTTGTGTTTCAAAAAAACTCAATATTTCTTCCACAACATTTTGGTATGAAGGACGTTTTTGCATCTCTTGAGGTTTTTTCGGACTATGCCCCAAAATATATGCCGGTTTTTGTTCCGCCAAAACATTTTTCATTTCACTATCAAAAACCCCGCCTGAGACATCATTAATAATTTCCGCATCACAGGCGATTACAAATTCTGCGGTTTTTGCTTTAAAAGTATCAATTGAAACGGGAATATCTTTTAACACAGACTCTGGGTCTTGCCTTTGTGCTTGAATAAAACTTAATAGAGGTTTCAGGCGTTCAATTTCATCATCAACAGAAACGGGAGTCGCAAAAGGCCTGGTGCTTTCTGCCCCTATATCTAAAATATCAACATTTTGTTCACAAAGTTCCAAGACATGCTCTTTCGCTTTGTCTAACTCAAAATAAGAACCGCCGTCTGAAAACGAATCCGGAGTAACGTTGACAATGCCCATGATCAAATGCTTGCAACGTTGCTTTTGAGCTGTTGCAAAATCCAAATCTGACGAATTCAAAAAGGGGAAATGGCAATGCCATCTCCCTTCTTGAAGTAATAAATTGAAACCTTTATTTGTTAACCATTCCATGAAACTGTAATGCCCTTTACTTATCCTCAGATTTCTCTTCAGTTTTTTTCACATTTTCCTGCGAATTTGTGCTTTGATCAGCAGGGGCATCTTCTAGTCTAAACTCTGCTGGTTTCTGGGTTGTATCAGGTTTATTGTTGTCATTATCGTTAGTTTTTTCATCTGGTTGAGCTGGTTGTTTCCCTTCATTTAAGATCAGCGGAGGAAGATCTTCGTTTTTAATAATAATGTCTACTTCGGAGGAAGTCAAAGTTTCACGCTCTAACAACGCAGTAGCCATACGATCAAGCACGTCTCTGTTCTCTCTTAAAAGGCGTTCAGCTTGTTCAGCCGCAACAGTAATCATACGTTTAATCTCAGCGTCGATCAAACGAGCGGTTTCGTCGCTAACATGACGCATTTGTCCCCAATCACGCCCGATAAAGACTTCGCCACCATCGTTATCACTCACAAAAACAGGACCGATAGCATCACTCATTCCCCAATCGCAAACCATTTTTCTAGCCATTTTAGTAACTTGAACAATGTCGTTTGAGGCTCCGGTCGTAAGTTGGTTAAAAACTATTAATTCAGCGGCACGTCCACCTAAAATCATTACCATTGAGTTTTCAAAATATTCTCTACGTCTGGTTAAAACATCACGTTCAGGCAGGTTCATAGTTAAACCCAAAGCCCGCCCACGAGGAATAATCGTAACTTTATGCAAAGGATCGCCGTAAGGGAGAAGTTTTCCGATAAGTGCGTGTCCTGATTCGTGATATGCAGTAGTTTTTCGTTCTTCTTCTGTCATAAACAGGCTACGACGTTCTTTACCCATAATTACTTTATCTTTTGCACTTTCAAAATCGTCCATATAAACTAAATCTTTGTTTAACTTAGCGGCATTTAAAGCAGCTTCGTTTACTAAGTTTTCAATATCAGCACCGGAAAAACCCGGAGTTCCTCTGGCAAGAATATCAAGATCAACATCACTCGCCAATTTGGTTTTCTTTCCGTAAACTTGGAAGATTGTAAGACGACCTTGAAGGTCAGGCACGGGAACAACAACCTGACGGTCAAAACGTCCCGGTCTCAATAAGGCTTGATCCAAAACATCTGGGCGGTTTGTTGCCGCTATCAAGATAACGCCTTCGTTAGATTCAAAACCGTCCATCTCAACCAAAAGTTGGTTTAAGGTTTGTTCACGTTCGTCGTGTCCGCCGCCTAAACCGGCTCCACGCTGACGACCGACCGCATCAATTTCATCTATAAAAATAATACAAGGTGCATTTTTTTTACCTTGAACAAATAAATCTCTAACTCTCGAAGCCCCAACCCCGACAAACATTTCTACGAAGTCAGAACCGGAAATAGAAAAGAAAGGAACGCCCGCCTCGCCGGCGACGGCTCTGGCTAAAAGAGTTTTACCCGTTCCCGGAGGACCAACAAGCAAGATACCTTTAGGAATTCTTCCACCAAGGCGAGTATATTTTTTAGGATTTGAAAGAAAATCAACTACTTCAGAGAGTTCTTCTTTTGCTTCATCAACCCCGGCAACATCTTTAAAAGTAACCTTAGGCGTTTCTTGGTTTAAAAGTCTGGCACGAGAACGCCCGAAAGACATAGCCTTTCCGCCGCCGCCCTGCATCTGGCGAATAAAATAGATCCAGATACCGATAAAAATCAACATCGGCAACCAAGAGATAAAAATGCTATACCAAGCGGAATCTTCGACGGGCTCTGCTTTAATACGCAATTTATTGGCAAAAAAGCGTTCTACCATTTTAGGGTCAATAGGTGCATAGCTTTGGAATTTTTTGTTGTCTATTCCCTCGCCTGTGAGCTTTTGCCCTTGGATAACCACACTGGTAATATCCTTTTGTTCAACTTTCTCTATAAAAGCACTATAATCAATTTTATCCGGTGAATCTTGTGGCTGGTTAAAAGTTTGAAACAAGACAATAATTAGCAACAGAAAAGCTACAGAGAAGAAAAAGTTACGAGAAGTTTGATTCAAGATATGCCTCCACCTGCATAAACAAAAAGCCTCTCAACGCAGTGAGTAAATTAAGAGACCGTAAAAATAAAAGTATTCATATTTTATACAAATAATATTATTTGTGAATATTCTTTGTAATAATTAACTATAGATAACCTAAGAAAAAAAATTTGACAATTACCAAATCTGACTGTTTTTTTATTTTAACAATACCGGTTATAATTGTAAACAAAAGTAATTAAAAATTTGAGGGGCGTTTGCCCCCCAATATAAGCTGTTATAACGATATTATGAATTAACTTTAGATGTTGCCATCATCTGAGCTATACGTTCACCGGTTGGTGTTTTTAATATATCTTTTAGAACCGATACAATATTAATATCATAGCTTTCCGGATGTGCTTCTAAAAAGGAGATTACATCACTAACAGGAATAGCCGAACGATAAGATCTTGGTCTTGCCATAGCCGTAAAGGTATTGGCAATTGCCAAAATACGGGCATGAATACCTATGTTTCCTCCGTTTAAGCCACGAGGATAACCCTTTCCGTCAAGTCGTTCGTGCATTTGATAAATTGCTTCAACAACAGGCAAATCGAACTCAATATCTTTTAATATTTCTTTAGCATATTCAACGTGTTGTTCCATTCTGGCTTTTTCTTCAGGCGTTAAAGCACCCTGTTTAGTCAAGATTTCTCTTGGAACAAACATCTTACCAACCTGTGAAAGGTTAGCGGCCGCTTCAATTGTTGCCATATCAGGTTCGGAAAGATTCATCGCCTTTCCGACTACGGAAGCCACACTACCCATTAAGCGAGAATGTCCGCCCAAGAAAGTATCTGACTCTTCTATCGCCCTGACCAAAGCATCAATGGTTTGTTGAACCATACGTCTTGAGTGTTCTTGTGCTTCAAGCAATTTGGTAATATCTCTAAATACAGCAACAATACCAATAATTTCTCTTGTATTTTCATCTCGCAACGGCGATTTGGAAATCTGGAAATAATAACGCTGAGATAAAAGCCAAAGAGTTTCTTGAGTTGTTATTACCTCGCCTGTTAATAAAGCCTGATGATCAGCAACGTTTAAGCGTTTTGCCGTATCAAACCCAAAAATAGCCGCAGCATCAAGACCAATAATCGTTTGAGGTTCACGTCCAACAGCCTTGGCAAAAGCCGGGTTAACATAACGGTAAATACCGTTGGCATCAGAAAACGATATCGGGTCTGAGATACTTGCGTTTATTCCGTCAAGCAATCTTTTTTGAGTTTCAATAACATTATATAACTCAGAGAGTTGTCCGGCAATCTTCTTTTGATCGCTTCCAATCAGCCACCACCAAGCCATTCCGCCCATAAAAAGAACAACTAAAGAAAAAAGCCCCGCCATACTGTAAGTAGTAGCAACAGTTTGAGCAATCGCAGTTGTAAATATTTTTTCACTAAACTCAGCTACAATCCACCACTCAGGAGCAGCGTCTTTTTCTCCGACAAATTGTCCTAAAGAATAAACCTTGTCTGTCCCATAGAGGTTAGGTCTTACTTCAAATGGTAAGAGGGAATCACTGGTCAGCGGAGAGCTTGATAAGTCAGAGATATCACCCTTGGCATTAACAAAGGAAAAACTATTATTATAACGTTGAACCAAAAAAGTCTGCATGTCTTTATCTTCACTATAAGATGAAGAGGCAAGCCAATCAGATATTTTTGAACCCATATCTTTGGTAAGAATTAAAATAGAAACTGTTTTTGGGTGTGTGTTGTCAAACTGGTCGGAAACCATGGGAAAAAGAAAATCGACCATTAAGCCGTTTTCCCCTTTTCTAATAGGCGAAATTCTCATTTTTCCGTCTTTTAAAACTTCGCCTGCCAGTTTTTCAAGCAAGACAATATTTTTGGGGTCAGAAGGGTCAGTAGAAAGATAAATTTGTGCTTTAGCGTTCATAATCCGAGCAGAGTTAAAACCTTGAAGCTTTACAAAGTCATCTAACAAAGAACGCAAATATGGAAGTTGACCGGAAAGTTGGCTAGAATCAGAATCGGAAGTATCGGCTTTAGGCGTAGCAATCAATAAATCTATTATATTACCCTGATATTGATCAACTTCTGCTGCAAAAATTTTGAAAGTATCTGAATTAATTAAAACTGCGGCCGCTTCAACAATACGCTTAATCCAATCGCCGGAACTATATGCACGACCATCAGTAAACAACACAACACGTTGTTTTAACTGTTTTTCTTGATCAGATTTGTAGTTTCCGATATGGATATAAGCAGCCACGAAAGATGCCGCCACCATACTTAAAATAATGATAACTCCGAACCAAACCAAGCCCGGACGTGAAGTCATTTTAACACTCTTTTTATCTACGGTCATGCCTGCAACATTTTCTGACATTTTACTTTCTCCGCTATAATGCTCTTTGTTTATATTAAATATCTTATCGTTAAACTAACAAGATTACCTTTTGATTTAAACTGATTTTGTTAAAATCTTATACCATTTTTTATACTCTTAATCAATCGCCTACTTTTTCTTTTTTACAGGAAGGTGAGCCCATCGAAATTGAGAATTTAATGAAAATGCCGGTTGATAGTTTCGGATTGTGGTGTGAGATAAAGGCGTATTTGAGAGGTTATCAAGGATATAAATATTGTCGTCGATATACACGGCTAAAACGCCATGTCCGAGGTTACGAATAGTATCTTTTACAACCACGATCCGCATTTGTTCTTCAGGGATTCCAAGGTATTTTAAAGCAAAAAATTTAATTATTGCATAATCTTCACAGTCTCCTGATTTTTTTAAAAACTCTTTAGGAGTCGCCCAATAGTCTTCAAGTCCGAATAAGCTTGAATCAGTACGATACGGCCATTGGTTAAAAAACATATTAACGGCTTTTAGCTTTTCTTGCGTTGAAAAACTCGGAAAGTTTTTTTCTATCGTTTGCCATTTTTCTGCTAAATTTTTAGGCAATAAAGTATGAAACTGATCTGTAAACGTTGGATTTTTTTTCTCTGCACTCAAGACTCTCTGCCACTTGGGCATATCTTTTAAAACAGTTTTAAATTCAACGGTTCCAAATAAACGAGGCGGAGAGTTGGCTGATAAAATACTGATTAAACCTTGTTGCAAAAACAACAAAGCAAAGAATATCAGCCATATTTTATAAACAGCTTTTTGATTGTTTTTATGTATCAGCCCCATTTATCCAATATCCATAGCTAGTTATAAACAAATATAACTAATTTTTATTTGATGAAAAATATACATAATATGTTAAATACCTTTGTTCAGATTAATTGTCAAACTGTATCAGATAAATTTAACACAACCATTTATAAAAACAAAGCTTATACTTCTTATCTTTCTCTTAGAGCATCTTCTTTGGCTTTAAGAATAGGTTTTAAAAGATATGAAAGCACTGTTCTTTGTCCGGTTATAATATCTACGCTCGCCTGCATTCCGGGAATAATCGGTAAAGGTTCGCCTTTATATTTTAATTCCGACTCAATAGTCCTTAACTTAACGGTATAAAATATCTCACCTTTTTTATCTTCTATCGTATCAACGCTAATAGATTCAACCAAAGCTTCAAGCCCACCAAAAACAGTAAAATCATAACTGGTAAACTTAATCATAGCTTTCTGATCTTTATGGATAAAACCAATATCAGCCGGGGCTATTTTAGCTTCTATCAATAAAGTTCCGTCTAAAGGCAATAACTCTAAAATAGCCTGACCGCCCTGAACAGGGCCTGAGTTTAACAAAATTCTCTTAACCGTAGCTCTTTTAGTAGCAGTCAAAGTTGTACGACTGGCTCTATCTTGGCTCGCAACAAGCATTTGCGTAATAGAGTTTAGCTCGCTACGGCGTTTGGCTATTTCTTCTTGAATTTGAGAATTTAAGCGTGTTGTTACTTGATCAATTTGGGCTTCTACCTCAGCGACTCCACGTTGAGCACTGATAATTTGCCCGGCGGCTCTTTCTACCTCTGATCGCAAACTGTTTACTTGTTGTTCTATATCTAAAAACTGTAAACGAGGAAAAGTTCCTTTTGCCACTAATGGTGCGGCGATATTACGACGCTGCAAAGCGTTGGCAAGACTGTCTTCATTTTGCTTTTTAAGCTCCATAGCACTTTGAACTTCTTGTTTTTTCTGATCAAGCTGGGCATTAAGGCGACTCTCTTCTGCCTCTCTGTCTGCATTACGCGAGAAAAACAATGCTTTTTGGTCTTGTACCAAAACCGGGTTTACGTCTATCAATTCTTGCGGAAATACTGGTTCAGTATCGTTATATTCTGCTTCAAGGCGTATTAAAGCGGCTGTGTGTTCAGCTTTTTTATTTAAAGCATCTTCCACAACACTTTTTGCCTGTTCGTTACTTAAAACAACCAAAACATCACCCGGAGCAACAATCTGGTTTTCTTTTACATTTACAGATTGAATATTTAACATGCTTGTATCGGGGTTTTTGATTTCCTCTACTCTTTGAGACGGAACAACAGTTCCCATACCACGAGTCATCTGATCAATCGGGGCATGTCCCGCCCAAAAAATCAAAACAATAAAAAAGATCAGAATACTTACAGAAATTATATAAGTTAAAGGGTGAGCCTTACGATTAAGAGCGGCGTCAACCTCACTCATAAACTCAAGATCCTCTTTATGCTCTTTATCTGAAAATATATTTTTAAACATAATTTTATAAACCTATTTCATCTTGTTGTTGAGATTCAATATAACACAATGTAAAACGCTTAAACCCTCATAACATCAGCAAACTCAAGGTTATTCACCAGCTCCTTGTGCAACATTCGCAGGTCTTGGAGTAGTGCCATGACCTTCTTGAGGAGCATTTGTTGCAGCATTAATAGGCTGTGTTTGAGTTTTTAGGTTTTTCTGATTTGCAACATTGGAAGTTAAAGAGTTTAAAACTGTTTTTTTAGGACCGTCGGCAACAACCTTGCCACCATCAATAATGATAAGCCTATCGACAATATCCAACATACTGAGGCGGTGTGTGATCAACAAAACGGTTTTTGAACCTAAAGTTCCCGCCAAACGTTGTTTTAAAGCAAGTTCAGAACTATTGTCCATATTACTTGAAGGTTCATCAAGAATTAATACATCAGGATCATGCAACAAAGAACGTGCAATCGCAACAGATTGCCTTTGACCGCCTGAAAGGGCCATTCCTCTTTCACCAACGGGCATTCCGAAACCTGCGGGGTGTCCCCTTACGAAATCAGTTACGCCCGATATGTTTGCAGCACGCAAAATCATTCTATCATCGGCATTAACAACACCAAAAGCAATATTTTCTCTTACTGTTCCATAAAAGAGGTAGTTATCCTGAGATAAATAACCAACTCGACTTCGCAATTCCGAAGTATCCATCTGGCGAATATCTACTCCACCAAATTTAATAGCACCCTCAGTAGGTTGATAAAGACCGACTATCAAACGCCCGAGTGTGCTTTTTCCCGAACCCATGCGTCCGATAATACCGACTTTTTCACCGGGTTTAATTTTTATGTTAACACCATCTAAAGCAAGACGTTCGGAGTTTGGATATTTAAAGCTAACATTTTCCAAAGCAATAGAGTGTTCAAGATGACCAAATTCAACGTAAGAACCCGGCTCTATCCGCTCTGTGGGAAGGGTCATTAAAACATCTAAAGCTTTTAAAGACATACGAGATTGTTGAAGTCTTGAAAACATTGATGCAATCTGAGAAAGCGGGGCCATAGCACGCCCAACCAACATATTGGCACCAATTAAAGCACCTTGAGTTAATGCACCCTCTTTAATTTGATAAATTCCCCATATAATTAAACTTACGCTAACAATTTGACTGGCAAACATAGTAAAAGTCATGGAAAAGTTTGACAAACGTTTGTTTTGTGCCATAGAACGTGCACTTTCTCCAACGATTTTTTCCCAACGATCTTGAACCTTGCCTTCTGCCATCGAAGTTTTAACGGTTTCGAGTCCGTTAACAATTTCAACTAATAAGGCATTTTTTTGCATATTTTCTTTAAAACTTTTTTCCGTATTGGTTTGTAAAGGATACTGCAAGTAAATACCTACGCCTACAATCACTGGAACAGCCACCCAAGCAACGATAGAAATAACGCCGCCAATATAACTTACAATAATCAAAAATATAATTAAAAACGGAAGGTCGATTAAAGCCAACAACGTTGTAGAGCTAAAAAATTCTCTTAACGACTCAAACTCTCTGATATTATTTACTAAAGAGCCTGTAGAATCGGGCTTATTGTCAAGGCGTATACTTAAAAGTTGTTGCATTATTTTTGAGGCTAAAACAATATCGGCGTTCCTACCGGCGGCATCAGTAAAAAAGCTTCGCAAATTACGAATAATAAAATCAAAAGTCAAACCTGTGGCATAACCAATAGCCAAGACCCAAAGAGTAGAAATAGCTTTATGCGGAACAACCCTATCATAAACATTCATAAAAAACAAAGGGCCGGCAATAGTCAAAAGGTTGATAACAATACTGCCTAAAAAGACATGCGAATACATCGGCATGAAATTAAAAAAAGTATCCCAGAACCAACGCTTTGAATTTAAAAGCTTAATATTACTGGCACGCCTGTCTAAAACAACATCTGGCTTGGCATAAATAGCATAACCAATATAATCTTCTTGCAAGTCGCTCATCGCTATTGAACGTGGCTGTAAGTCGGTTTCCGGAAGTAATATTTCTCCCCTAACACCCTCAATACGGGTTAAAACACAAGCTCGTCCGTCTTTTAAAAGCAAAATACAAGGCAAAGTCATTTTAGAAATACTGTTTATATCAGGACGATAAACGGTTTTACATTGTAAACCGGCATTGCGAGCAGAACGCAAACAAGCAGACGGACTTATTTCCCCGTCTTGCGAAGCCAACCCTGCCACCAATAACTTAGTGGAAACAGGTTTACCGTTTAATTTAAACAAAGTTGCAATACACTGGATCAGGGGCGGATCATAATCAATATCAGAAGGGTTTGGGGGAATGCTTACACCTCTTGGCGGAGTAGCACCATAAATACTGCCAAGCTGTTGTGCAGCCTGTTGTCCCATTTGTTGTCCCATTTGCCCAGATTGCCCGGCTTGCCCAGCTTGCAAAGGAGACGTCGGCATAGATTGAGGAGCGTAAGTTCGATCATATAAGCTTGGGCCCGAAGAATTTGGAGCAGTTGACGCAAACGAAGTTTGAGACGCATCAAGCCTGTTGATTGCCTCAGCGTCTTCACTTTCTTTTCTTTTCTTTTCATCGCTCACGCTACTAGCACTTAAAACGTCGTGGGAAGTATTATTTGCTTGGGGCTGTATTTCGCTTACCTTATCATCAGCCTTACCGGCAGGTTGGGCTTCGGGATTTTCATTTTTTTTAAAAAATTTAAACACAATAATTCCTTATAAATTTTAAAGAATAAATTACAACGGTTAAATTTATTCAACTCAAATATGCTTCTTATTACACTCAAAAACTATATCGAACCATTATTTTTAGCAATACTTTAATGAAATATTTTCAACAAAGCGGTTTTAATACTTACTTTTAATTGAGACTATTACACAATAGGCTCAAAGTGGCTTTCGCTAGAAAGACACTCCAAAAACCACGAATAAGTAAAATTAGTGGTTTTTGTGATTTAAGACGTTTTATACTATGTGTATACAGAGCATAAAACGATGACAAAAGTACGCAAAACAGAGTTTTGCAATGGTCTTTAATTAGTATAATACAAAAAGTAAAAAATACTAGTGGGAATTGATATTATCATTGATGTTAAACAAAATCAACAGCCAATCACAGAAAATATCAGAAGGAACCAACGTTTTTATTTTTTTCCAAAGTAAACTGATTTTTTATTATAGTTTTTTAGAAAAACTTTTGAAAAAAGTCTCTTAAAGACCACTTTCTAAAAGTTTTACAATGATTTTTTCATAGCTTATTTTAACTTTTTACTTTATATTATTGCAAACAATCATCTTATGCTATTCTTTAAATAAAAGCAGGAGCAAAAAATGGATATTTCTCAAAGACTAAAAAAATTAAAACCCTCAGCCACACTTGCCGTTAGTGCAAAAGCCAAAAAACTTAAAGCAGAAGGGAAAAAGATATTAAGCTTATCTCTTGGCGAGCCTGATTTCAATACGCCACAACATATTTGCGATGCTGCCAAAAAAGCTATTGACGATGGTTTTACTCGCTATACTCAAAGCCGTGGATTACCTGAAGTTTTAGAAGCAGTTTGCGGTTATTTCAAAAAGTTTTATAATGTTGACGCAAATATAGATGAAGTAATGTTGACTAACGGTGGAAAACAAGGGCTTTATAATATATTTCAAACAATTCTTAACCCGGGCGACGAAGTTTTAATTCCTGCTCCTTACTGGGTAAGTTATCCTGATATGGTAGAACTCGCTGATGCCGTTCCCGTTACTGTTGCAGCCTCTGCCGAAGAAAATTTTAAAATCAACGTCAAAAGTCTGGAAAAACGTTTCACCAATAAAACAAAAGCTCTTATTTTAAACTCTCCGTCTAACCCAACGGGCGTTTGTTATACCCAAGAAGAACTCGATACTTTAGTGAAATGGGCAATTTCCAAAAATTTAATCGTGATCTCAGATGAAATTTATGACCAACTTGTTTATGACCCGATAAAACCTATAAGCCTTTCCCCGTGGTGGAAAAAATCACCAAACAACATCGTTATCGTTAACGGATTGGCAAAAAGTTTCGCCATGACCGGTTGGCGAGTGGGTTATGTTTTAGGCTCCGAAGAAATAATTAAGGCTATGGGAAAATTACAAGGACAAAGCACGGCAAACGTTTGCTCTATTGCTCAAAAAGCAACTCAAGCCGCACTAAACGGTTCTTTTGATTGCGTTAAAGAAATGAATAAAGTTTTTGCAAGACGCAGAGACTTGGCATATTCAATAATCAGCAAATGGAAAGATGTAACCTGTCCTAAACCTGAGGGTGCTTTTTATATTTTCCCTGATGTTCATAAACATTATACGCCTCAAGTTCCCGATTCCACATCTTTATGCAATCTTTTGCTTGAAAAAGCAGGTGTGGCGGCTGTTCCGGGAATAGCCTTTGGCGACGATCGTTGTATTCGCTTATCATACGCAACCGATGATAAAACCTTGGTCGAAGCCCTTGAAAAAATAGAAAATATCTTATTCAAATTATAAAAAACGCTTCCAAACCTTAACCTTTAAAACTATGGCAAAATACTTTTTTTAAGAAAACGCAGCCATTGTACTTATTAAAGACGGACAAAATAATGGGAGTCAATATGCATCACCACAATTACCTTGACTGGAGTCGTGCGTTAACAGGGCGTTTATCCGAAGTTGATTTAACAAAAACAAGCTTCGCCGCTCGTTTAAAACCTATGGCGTCTCGCTTAAATCAAGAGTTAAAAGAAGGAAAGTTGCCTTTTCTAAACTTACCTTTTAAAGACGCTCTGGAAAAAGATTTGGCGAATATTCAAGGGTGGTTGAAAAACTTTAAACATATGTTGGTATTGGGAATTGGCGGCTCGGCTCTCGGAGCTAGGGCTATTCAAAAAGCTTTTGCCCCCGCCCAAGATCGCCCCGAACACAATGGAAAATGTTTGTGGATTGCCGATAATGTTGACTCCGAAAGCTTGGAAGCTCTCTTCAACTCCCTGCCTCCAAACGATACTGTTGTTGTTGTAATCAGCAAGTCAGGCGGGACAATAGAAACACTCGGGCAATATTTTTTAGTGAAACAATGGCTCGAAAAGAAAATAAAAACCCAATGGAAAGACCATGTTTTGATGATTACCGATCAAAATAAAGGTTTTTTAAGAGAAGAAGCCACAAAACATACGATAAAAACTTTGCCCGTTCCCGATAATCTCGGCGGACGTTACTCGGCTTTATCGGCTGTGGGTCTTGTGCCTGCTTTATTTTTAGGAGTAGACTGCCACGCTCTGCTTAAAGGGGCTTGTGCAACCGCTTCCGCTTTTGTGAATGCGATAAACTCAGATCAAGATATGGCTCACGCTTTAGAAAAACATGCCGCTTGGAAACTTGCAATCTGGAACAATGTTTTAATGGAAAAGGGCTATAACCAGATTATTTTCTTTTCTTATATCCCGGCTTGGGCATGTTTTGGAAACTGGTTTACCCAGCTTTGGGCAGAAAGCCTCGGCAAAGAAGGAAAAGGCTCAATGCCTGTTCCGGCGGTCGGCGTAACCGATCAACATTCAACCCAACAAATGTTTTTAGACGGCCCAAAAGATAAGGCATGTTTATTTTTATCCTATAATAAAGAACCCTCAGGTTTAATTTTTCCCCAAGACTTACCGGAAGAATGGAGCTATCTGCGTGGTCGTCCGTTCGGCGTTTTACTCGAAGCCGAAACACTGGGAACACGCATGGCTCTTAACAAATCCGAGGTTCCTGTTGTCAATATGGTGATGGGGTCTGACTCGGAATATTCCGCCGGAAGTTTAATGATGTTGTTGGAAATTACAACGGTTTTAACCGGTTGGCTTTTAGACATTAACCCAATTGATCAACCCGCTGTTGAATTGGGTAAACGTTTGGCAAACGCCCGCTTAGGGGCAACCGGCTATACGGAAGAAAAGGAAGATCTTGCTAATTTTTTAGCCGTAAAACCTCTTAACCATAACTTTTAACTTAATAAAACAATAAACTCGTTAAGGAGACCACCAATGGCAAATTTTTTTAAAGCGAGTGAAATCGCAAATACAGCCTGTGAAATTGAACGTAAAGGACAAGAATTTTATCGCAAAGCCGCCGAAGCCGCTAATGATGAAGAAAGCCGTAAGTTTTTTGCTTTCTTTTCAGTCGAAGAAACCAGACACGAAAAAATCTTTCAAGATATGGTAAAACGCCTCGGCGGAGTCGAACTTCCCACAGACAGCAATGATGAAGAATATGCCTTATATATTAAATCGTTGGTTGATTCCCACTCTATCTTTGACTCCGAAACCTTAGCAAGCCTCGAAGCCGAACAACTCGACGTGAAAAAAGCCGTGCGTAAAGCCATGAGTTTTGAAAAAGATACTATCGTTTTCTTTGTGGAAATGAAAAGATTAGTTCCGGAAAGTGAACAAAAATTCATTGATGAATGTATCGAAGAAGAAAGAAAACACTTACGCATGTTAGCCAAGTGGTTAATTTAACTATACAATCATAAATTATTTAATTATTTAAAAAAAGTTAGACTATTGAAAAATAGTCTCAAAGTGGTTTTCGCCAGAAAGACACTCCAAAAATCACGAATAAGGAAAATTTAATTTTCCTGTAAAATGAGTGTTTTTGTGTTTTAATTCGTTTTATGATATGTGTATACAGAGCATAAAACGATGGAAAAAGAACGCAAAACGGAGTTTTGCAATGGTCTTAAAGTGTTATGCTCATCGTATAACACTTTTTTATTTTACAGAACCAATTTACATAACTAATTAATATCTATCAGATATATTTATAAAAACACAAAAAACAGCATTTAAGGGATCTATCATGAACGACGCTCTACTAAGCCACGAAGCCCAACACGATAAACAATCAGACTCGATTTATCTTATCGACGGTTCTGCCTTTATTCATCGTGCTTTTTACGCTCAACGAGAAATGACTCGCAGTGACGGATTTCCCACCAATATTCTTTTTATTGTCAGTCGTTTAATCTTAAAAATTTTACGAGAACGTCGCCCAAAACGTATGGTCTTTGTTGTTGACGGAAAAGGAAAAAATTTTAGACATGAACTTTATCAGGCATATAAAGCCAATAGAACCGCTACGCCCGAACAGCTGATTTTACAAATTGAACCGATTTTAAATATTATTCAAAGCTTTGGCATTACAACCCTTGTCTCTGATAAATGTGAAGCTGACGATTGCCTTGCTTCAATGGCAAAAAAGTTTTCCAAACATTATCCCGTTGTGCTTGTTGGGGCTGATAAAGACTTAAAACAATGTATTACTGAAAATATTGTACTTTGGGATCCTTCGGGAAAAGACGAACGCCTTACCACCCTCGAAAGCTTTATCGCTGAAACAGGTTTTAAACCCACAAGTTGGCCAGACTATCAGGCCCTTATCGGCGATTCGAGCGATAATATTCCCGGGCTTCAAGGGGTCGGGCCAAAAACCGCCTCTGTGTTATTAAAAGAATATGCCACGCTCGAAGAACTCGAAGAGAATATCAATAAAGTTCCCGTAAAAATACGCGGAAAAATAGAAGGCAAAATTGACGAAGCAAAACTTTTTCGTGAATTAACCAGATTAAAAGAAGATTGTACACCCTTTGAAAACCCTGATGAAATAAAGGTTAATCCTCCAAAAATTGAAGATGCGATCAGCCTTTTGGAACAATACGAATTGCGTACCACAGTCAGAGAACTGGCTTCAATGCACAGAAGCGGGTTTTTCTCCGAAAACGGTGGATTAAAAGCCAAAGAAGTTGGCGAAACCTTAAAAAATAAAATTGCAACTAACAGCAGTAATTTACTGACAAATTTTGAACAACCAAAAACACAAAAAGAAAAAAACTTTATTATCCCCGAACCAGAACTTAACCTTACAACCAAAGAACAAGCCTCATTATTTGAACTCTCAAGAGAGCTAACCCCAAACTATCATAGCTTGAAAACAATTAACGATCTCAAAGAGTTACCACAAATAGATCAAACGCAAAATTTAATTTTGGTATCCACAAAAGACAATGGATATATAATAGCTCAAAATAATTGGATTTTTACCTATAACAAACCCTTAAATATTTTGGTAGAACAACTTTTAAAACTAGTGCCACATGCGAAAAATGACCAGAAAAACGATAGGGAAAATACTGAACAATTTAAGATTATTACCGCAGATTTAAAACAACTTTATCATGACGCTGAATTATTTACCCAGTTCCCCTCAACCCAATTTTTTGATTTAGGTTTGGCAGCCTATCTTATTAACCCAGAAGAACGAGATTATAGCTGGGAAACCTTGCTAAAGCGTAATGCTCCCTTGATTCAGCCTGAATTAACTTCCGACTTAAATACGTTAAACAGCTTTATCGCAAATTTATATACAGACTTAAAAAACAGATTACACGCCTTAAACCTCTTGGAATTAATGCAAAAACTGGAACAACCCTTGGTTGCGGTCTTATTTAAAATGGAAAAAGCAGGCGTAAAAATTCGCCCCGAAGCCTTTAAAGTCTTTTTGGACGAAGTTCAAAATAATTTAGACACACTCACAAATCAGATTTATCAGGCAGCCGGGCAAAACTTTAATATTCGCTCTTCTCAACAACTTGGCGATATTTTATATGAAAAACTCAAATTACCAAAAGCCGGAAAAACCAAAGGCGGACAAGCCAGCACGGCACAAGAAAGTTTAGAGCGTTTATCTGAAGCCCACCCTATCGTGGAAATGATTTTAGAATATCGAACTCTTGAAAAACTGCGTTCCACCTATCTTGAACCACTTCCGAAACTTGCCGACAAAGAGCTTAGAATTCACACTCATTTTAATCAAAAAGCCACAGCCACAGGGCGTTTGTCGTCTAGCGACCCTAATTTACAAAATATTCCCATAAGGGGAAAATTTGGAGAACGCATGAGGGCTTGTTTTGGTGCAAAAGACTCTTGCGTCTTGGTTTCCGCCGATTATTCTCAAGTAGAATTGCGTATTTTGGCACACCTATCGCAAGACCCGACCTTGCTTGAGGCGTTTCGTAATAATGAAGATATTCACCAACGCACCGCCGGGGTTATTTTTGAAAAAGATAAAAGTTTAATTACGCCTGATGAACGCAGAGCGGCAAAAACCATTAACTTTGGGCTGATTTACGGTATGGGGGCTCAAAAACTCGCCAAAGAATTAAAAATAAGCATGGCTGATGCCAAACGTTTTATTGAACGTTACTTTGTCGGACTTAAACGCCTAAAAACTTTTTATCAAAGTATAGAAGACGAAGCCAAAGAAAACGGCTTTGTCTGCACAATGACAGGTAGACGCAGACTTACTCCGGAAATAAATTCACAAAACAGTCAAGTCGCTTCTCAAGCCAGAAGGCAAGCGATTAATACCAGAATTCAAGGCAGTGCAGCGGATATTATCAAACTCGCTATGCTCGCAGTCGAACAAGACAGCCTCTTAAAAGAATTAAACGCCACTTTAATCTTACAAATTCACGATGAACTGATTTTGGAAGTGCCAAAAGAAAATGCCGAAAAAGCAGGGCAAAGACTCGCCGAATTAATGAGCAATATCGCCCCAAACGGAGAAAAACTCAGCATTCCGCTCCTGGTTGAATGGGGGACTGGCGAAGACTGGAGTAAGGCTCATTAATAAACTCAATAGAATATTAAGTCTTTGATTCGCTATAAATACTTTTATAATCAAAGCTATTTTTATCGTCAATAGTCAATTATATCTAGACAGTTAAAAGAATATATAATAATGTATGAAATAATAGGAGATTGATATGAGTACATTTTTGGAACCAGTTTACCTAAATGAGACAATGATGCTTAATTGTGCGGCATATCTTTTCCGAGGCATCACTACAAGTATTGAGGTATCAAGTGAAACTTCTTCTGCAAAAAAAGGAGAATTATCTTTGGGCATGAAGTTCTTAACAGAGTTACTTAATATTTCTGGGGGATTAGAGGCAACATCCCAATCTTTACAACAAGAAAAACTCGCTAAGAGCTACACAACTGGTGGACTCCATATGTCTGTCATTGATGAGCTTCGTAGCAAGAATGAGTTAGTACCATTTGAAAGTATGGATAAAATGACAACATCTAAAAACTATATAGAGATTGAAGCCATATTAAAGCCATTAGATTTTTATTCCATAATTGAAACGCTTAAAACATCTACTCCGTTAATTGTAAAAGTTCTCCATGATTTTGGCTATAAACTAAAACCTGATTTTTTTAATAAACAAATTAAGAGTGAACTAGTGCAATATGATAATTTAATTAGCAAGATACTTGACAGTGTTGAAAAAGATTACCTCAAATCATCATTGCTTGAAATGATTATGGTTGATCCCAATACAAACGCTCAGCTTGGAGTCGTGGATATTGATGTTAAGGGTAAAGATCCACTTGAGGTAAAAGCAAAACTCACAGATGGTAAATTTTATGTCATCGGAAAAATAACAAGAACCATAAATCAAGGTGAAAATATAGAGTTATTACGCCGATCTTTTATATCAACAGTTATTAGAATGCTCTCAAAACTATTATCCAGTAATAATAATGCGTTACTACAATTTCACACGATGATTGAAATCGCAAAGCCATATATTGAAAAGATATGTCAACTAAGTATTCCTGGACCAGCAGTTAGAATAATGGCAATGTCAGTCTGTATTTAAACGTGATTTATAAATTCAAAATATCACATACAAAACTTTTCATTGCTCGAACTAAACTCTGTTGTCCGCTTGATAGAACAAGCTAGTTTGTATCCATACAATAATTTAACATCTAATTTCAAGAAGATCTAATAAGTTAACTCTATTTTCATAACAAACAAGAAACATCGCGCTAACTCAGTTTATTTACAACTACTTTCGCTGCTCGCAACAATCTATCATGCAACATATATCCCTTACCGTAAACTTTAACAACAGCGTTATCTGGTAAATCGGGGAGTTGGTCTAAGCCTACAGCTTCATGGATTTTTGGGTCAAAAGGTTCGCCAAAAGTTCCAATCTCTTGTAACCCTCGTTTTTGCAATACTTCTAAAAACATTTTACGAGTCATTTCAACGCCAACAACAAAATTTTTACACTCTTCTTGACCTTTAGCGTGTTCTATCGCCAAATCAAGAGTGTCTAAAGTCGGCAATAAATCGCCAATTACCCCTTCCGAGGCAAAGCGTAAAACTTCTTCTTTTTCTTTGTTCAAACGCTTGCGGGCGTTATCTAAATCAGCCAAGGCACGCAACTGTGCTTCTTCCGCTTCTTTGTTAACGTTACAACTCGCACAAATACGCTCTCTTGCCAAAATAGCCAATTCATCGTCTGTTAACGCTTTGGAATCTTCCAACAAAACTTCTTCAGGGGTTTGTTCATGATCGGGCATAAGATTAGAAAGCCCGCTTAAATCATCATTTACTATTAAATTAGGGTCGTTTGTTGCAGGTTTTGAATATTGGCTGTAAGGATTTTTTTTGCTCATAAAACTCTCTCTGGCATTTTGATATAAAAAATATTATACTAAGCTATATTAGTAATCACCCTTGTCAGCATGTCAAGATTAATCGGCAAATATCTTTAACAATACTTAATTTATTATGTTCATACCACAAAAAATATTCGGAATTTTGGGTTATCCGCTAGGACACAGTCTAAGCCCGCTATTGCACAACTTTGGCTTTCAAACCTTAAATTACCCCGGAGCATATTTTCGCTTTGAAAAACAAAAAGCTGAGTTAAATGCGTTTATGCAAAGCCTGCGTCAGCTTCCAATTAGCGGCTTAAGCGTTACAATTCCACACAAAGAAGCCGTAATTCCTTTTTTAGATAAAATCACACCCGAAGCCAAACAAGCCGGAGCAGTTAATACAATCTATTGGGAAGATACACAACTTTGCGGAGATAATACCGATATTATCGGATTTTCTCTACCTTTAGAAAAAATGATAATAAAACACACTGATAAATCAGAATCTTACGACTCGAAACTCCTTTTAAAAGATTACAGCTCTCTTATTTTAGGGGCCGGCGGAGCAGCCAGAGCGGCAATTATTGGTCTAAAAAAAATGGGCTGTAACGATATTCAAATTACTGCCAGACGCAAAGAACAAGCCGAAGAACTCGCCACAGAGTTTAATATTAAAACCATAGCGTGGGAAAAAAGGGCGGAACTTCCAACAAATATTTTAGTAAATTCAACCCCCTTGGGTTTAAAGGGCGAGAGGGAAAGTTTAAGCCCCCTGCCTGACTTTACTATAAATCCAATCAAAGAAAACAAGCTCAACAACTTGTTTATTGCCTATGACCTTATCTATAGCCCCGCCGAAACAGTATTTTTGAAAACGGCAAAAGCTCAAAATCGCCTAACTTTAAACGGACTGCCCATGTTTATTGAACAAGGCTTGGCTCAATTTAAAAGATGGACAGGACATGATTTAGATTATAATCAAGTCTTGAATATAATCAAAAAAGCACTTTAAGCCGAACCGCGAGTTGATTAATCTTTATCATGCTAATTTATATAAACTTTTTAAAAAATTATTTCGATTTTGCTTGATGTTTTTTTAATAAACTTATATTAACGCTTTAACTTAAACGGATAAAAATATGAAATCTTCTTTGTTAAATACAATAATCAAATTAAGCTTTTTAACCTTATTAACTTTAACGCTTTGTGCTTGTTCAATCTTTAATGTTAACAGCACAAAACAAGAAACACAGACAACACAAGCACCACAAAAACAAGAATACAGCCAAGAGGCAAAAGACTCCTTTGCACTCGCCTATGCGTTGTGGGAAACCGAAGACAATTGTTCTGACCCGGAACAAGCCATAGCTCTCTTAAATAAAGTAATTCAACTTGAACCAAACTATGCCGAAGCCTATCTTTGGCGAGGTTTGGCTTTAAGCGAACTTACCAAGTGGGAAGAAGCCTTTGATGATATAACCAAGGCAATCAGGCTTGACCCAAGTGCTATGAACTACGCCTATCGTGGTCTTGTTTCAATGCACAGCGGCAATACAATAGGAGCACAACGAGATTTAGACGAGTCAATTAGAATAAACCCACATCAACACCGTGCGTATAACTTTAGAGGAACTCTCAACGTCTTATTGGAAAAAGTTGAGGCTGCTTGTGAAGATTTCAATAAAGCGTGTCTTAACGGAGATTGTGGCGGTTTAAATTTAGCGAAAGAGGCCGGACATTGTTTATAATAGGTAAACTTAACTAAGGTAATTTAAAAGGTAAATTAAAAGGTAAATTAAAATGACAACAGCACAACCACTAAAAATAGCTCCCTTAAATACCAAAGAAGCCTTTGAACGCATCGGCGACCTGCCTTTGTTTCAAGAAATATCACACACCTTTGCCCAATCATTAGTCGGAAATTTAACCAGTATTAAAAATGCAATGAAGGCTCAACAATGGCACGACGCCATGCGTATGGCACACTCTCTTAAAGGCACTTTGGCAATAGTCGGAGCCGAAGACTTAAGAGAAATTGCCACACTTTTGGAATATAGTTGCCGAGATGAAAAAGCGGAAGAAGCCGAAAAAAACTTAGCCATTCTCAAACAAACAAAAGAACAATTAATTGAAGCCTTAAATAAAATATAACAAAAAAAGACCGTTACACCAAAAAATGTAACGGTATTTTTAATATTTTCAAGCTGATAAGACAATTGCAAAACAACTAATTTTACAGGAAAATTAAATTTTCCCTTGCCCAATCATTAGTCGGAAATTTAAACAGCATTAAAAATGCAATGAAGGCTCAACAATGGCACGATGCCATGCGTATGGCACACTCTCTTAAAGGCACTTTGGCAATAGTCGGAGCCGAAGACTTAAGAGAAATTGCCACACTTTTGGAATATAGTTGCCGAGATGAAAAAGCGGAAGAAGCAGAAAAAAACTTAGCCATTCTCGAACAAACAAAAGAACAATTAATTGAAGCCTTAAATAAAATATAGATAATATTTGCAATAGACTCAAAAAGGCTTTCGCCGAAAAAAACTTTCAAAAATTACAAAAAAAAGCAACTCAACAAAAAAAGTAACTCAAAATTATGGGTTATAATAGTCTTATATACAAAAAAAGACCGTTACACCAAAAAATGTAACGGTCTTTTTAATATTTAATCTCTACTCAGCTAAAAAACCAAGGTTAAGCTGGTGCAAGGTACCCTTACGTGGAATACCGTTTTCGTCCCAACCGACCATATCATAATAAAGGTCTAAAGCCTTACGGAATTCGGCTTCGTCAATCTTTTTACCGGCTGAAGGACCGGCAGGAAGAGCTTCGTATAAACGCTTAAAGAGCTTGTCGTCTTTACGATCTAACCCTTCGCGAGCGTTAAACATACGAGCTAAAACAATAGAACGTTCCGCCGCCTTCATAAGTTCAAACAAGGAAGTTTCCCAACCTGTAATAGCTTGAACAGCCTCACAAAGCTTAGCGTAGCTCATAGCAAAAATAGGAGCAACAACAAAGTTACAAATGCTTAAAGTGTTGTTCATTGCCCAAGTTTGTTGACCGTATATAAAATAACGTACTTTTTCGGCATCATTAGATAAAGGTTTAGGTGGTTCTAAAATACCTAAAGGTTTAATCATTTTTACAGCATCACCTTGGAAGGCAACTTCGTGAGGGGCTTCAATATGATCAGCACCGGTAGGAGAAAGAGCAAAGCCCATTCCAACGCCGGTTTTACCACGAGGATCGTGGAAAGCTGGTTCTTGTCCTTTAACAGTAAAGTTAAGTTCTTCCGCACCGTTACCAATCTTTTTACCAGCTCTTTGAATGCCGAGAGCCAAAATATCGCCCAAATCTTTGCGATTGGCGATCATTTCAACTAGCTCAACCATACCGTTTTTGTCGCCAAATTTAATGGTGCGTCCGTCGCTCAGTTTGGTAATGCCTTTTTCCATCATTTCCATGGCAAAAGCTACAACAGCTCCTGTTCCAACGGTATCAAGACCAAGGGCGTTACAACGCTCATGTCCTTTACAAACCGCTTCTAAATCACCAACGCCACACAAAGAACCAAGAGCTGCCAATGTTTCATATTCAGGACCGCCGTAACGCTCATCAGAAACACAAGTAACAACACGTTTACAAGCAACAGAACACTTGTAACAGGTATGACGTTTTTTCAATATTTTTTCATAGCCCGGTAAACCAATAGCCTCGGCATGTTCAAAAACGCCTTCTTTCCAGTTACGAGTAGGCAAGATACCTGCGTTTTGTTGTGCCATAACGTGCATAGGTGTACCAAATTTACCAAGGTTTACGTTTGGCATATGAGCAGCAATGGCTTTACGATGCCAGCTTCCAACTTCTTTCAAAGCTTCGGCATCGGCATATTCTATGCTTTCTTCGTTTCCAAGACAAACAACGGCTTTAAGGTTTTTAGAACCCATAACCGCACCCATTCCGCAACGACCGTTGGCGTGAGCCAATTCGTTCATAATACAAGCGAATAAAACTTGTTTTTCACCGGCTGGTCCGATAGATGCAACTCTGGCTTTTGGTTCGCTGAGTTCTTCACGAATCATATCTTGACACTGGGCATTTTCTTTACCCCAAACTTTTGATGCATCACGCAGTTCAGCTTTTCCGTCTTTGATCCAAAGATAAACAGGTTTTGCTGATTTTCCACGAAATACAACAGCATCATAACCGGCATGTTTTAATTCCGGTCCAAAATAACCACCGGCTTCAGATTCTCCAAAACCATTGGTTAATGGATTTTTAGCTGCAACAGTAAAACGAGAGAACCCTGAAAGAGGTGCACCGCAAAGAACTGAAGTTGCAAATACCAAAACGTTATCCGGTCCTAAAGCATCAGCACCTTTAGGGATAAATTTCAACAAGTAATAACTTGCTAACGCACCACCACCCCAATAAGTACGATAAAATACTTCATCGGGAGTTTCTACAGTACATTCACCTTTACTTAAATCAACATGGAGTATCTTTCCATTATAACCAAAAGCCATATTGTCCTCACTTTCTAAGTTTAAAATTCACATCAATATATGATGTTAAAAAACTTAATAATTATTATATATTAAAGATTAAAATAAATTTGCTCCGCCACAAACCATATATAAAAACACACAAAAAAACTAAAAACAGTTATGAAAGTATGTTATTTACCAATTTATAATTCTGAAGCCAAACTCGCAAAATTTGGCTTCAGAAGTTTTTTTTTATAACAAGTTAAACATTCTTGGTAAGAAGAGTATGATTTCCGGAAAGAGGATAAACAATACTATACAAACCGTTAAAGCAAGAATATAAGGCAAAACACTTACCGATAAGCGTTCAAGCGATACGTTCGCTATTCGAGAAGAAACAAAGAGGTTTACCCCCAAAGGCGGCGACAACAATGCTACTTCGTTTGTTACAACCATGATAATACCAAGGTGAATGTGGTTTATATCAAGTTGAGTGGCAACAGGTAAAAGAACCGGAGCTACAATAATAATTGTAGATAAGGTCTCCATAAACATACCCAAGAAATACAATAAAGCCGCAATCATTAGAAGAACAACCACTTTGTTGGTTGAAATACTCATAATTGCCTTGGCAAGTCTTAACGGAGCTTCTTCGTAAGTTAAAATCTTACCGAATAAAGTGGAAGTTCCAACAATAATTAAAACAGCACCGCAAACCATAGCACCGTCAAGCAAGGCTGTGTATAAGCCGTGTCCGGATAAAGAACGGTTAATTACACCACCGACAAATAAAGCCCATGCAATCGCCACAATAGAAGCTTCAACCGGTGTTGCATAACCTGAATAGATACTACCCAAGATAATAACCGGAGTCAGCAAGGCGAAACTGCCGCGGAAACAAGTTTTAAGAAAGTGTTTAAAATTAAACGGAGGAGACTCCATATCTCTAAAACCATGTTTTCTTGCCAAAGCCCAAGCTGTTACGATCTGGGCAAAAGCAACAATAGCACCGGGAACAAATCCGGCAGTAAACATAGCAGTTATAGATAAGTTTCCTAAAATCGCATAAATAATCATTGGGTTACTTGGTGGAATTAAAATTCCCAAAGTACCGCCCGATGAGGCAACAGCGGCAGCATAGTCTTTACTGTAGCCGTTTTTTAACATAGCGGGAATCAAAATAGAACCAACCGCCGCAACAGTTCCGGGGCCTGAGCCTGAAATAGCCGCAAAGAACATACAGGCTAAAATAGTAACCATTCCAAGACCACCATAAACACGCCCGACAAGCTGTTTCATAACGTCAATAATCTGGTTGGTTATATTACCTTGTTCCATAATACTTCCGGCAACAATAAAGCAAGGAATCGCCAAAAGAGGAAACAGGTTTAATCCGTCAAACAAAGAGTTATGAACAACGGAAAGAGGCAAAATATCACTGGTCATTAAAGCGATAAAACTGGCAATAGCCAAAGAGGCAAAAATAGGCATTCCCAATAAAAATAATACAACTAAAGCGAGAGCAACAACAGCTAATACACTCATTATTGTGCCTCCTCTTCATATTTTACCAAGTTATAAAGCTCGCCTGCTCGCCATAGTTTGTAATATCCTTCAATAATTCGCCAGCTCATGAAAACAAAGGCAATAGGGATAATCATCTCTACATATGCTTTAATTAAGAAAGGCATGGTCGGAGAATCTTCGGGAAATAAAAGACCATCGGCAACAATAAAATAACTGTAGTAAGCAAAAACTAAATTAAAGGCTACCCAAACAGCATCAATCAATATTCTTAAGAAAAGTTTCACCGGGGGTGAAAAAAACATAAACTGTGCAGTAACTCTGACGTGTTGAAATTTTTTAGCAGCCAGAACACTACCTATATAAACCGCCCAGATAAAGCTGTAACGGCTTAATTCCTCTGTCCAATCCAAAGCAGAGCCTGACAAAATTCTCATAAAAACTTGCAAGCTAAGACAAACAATCATGATAAAGAGTGCAGAAACGCACAAATATTCTTCAATATTGTCATATAAATTACGCAATAATCCCATAATGATTTCCTCGCAAATCTGGTTAACTGTTGGCTTGGCAAGAAAAATTTCCCTGCCAAGCACCAAATGAGTTAAATCTTATTGACCAGATATAGCTAAAATATCATCAAGAGCTTTTTTGCCGCCTACAACATCATAAAATTGTGGCCAAATAGCACGAGCTCTTTCTTTCCACTCTGCTTCATTATCAGCAGGCTGGTCTAAAATCATGCCATGAGCAAGACACTCTTTAAGAGCAATTTGATCTTGTTCCGCACTCCACTTCCATTCATACTGAGCAGCGTCTTTAGCAGCCTTTAAAACAAGAGCCTTAGTATCAGCAGGAAGCTTTTTATACCAGTTTTCACTAACTAAGATTGGTCCAACCCAAAGCATATAGTGTAAATCTGTGATATATTTTTGAACTTCCCAGAACTTTTGGTCGCGGTTAACGGCATGAGGGTTTTCTTGTCCGTCTACAACGCCTTGTTGAAGAGCGTTAAAAGTCTCTGACCAGGCCAGAGGGTGAGGTTCTACTCCCCAAGATTTAAAAGCATCAAGTTGGATTTTTACCGGGGGGACGCGTATTTTTAAACCTTGTAAATCAGCAACAGATTTTACGGGTTTTTTAGAGTTGGTAAGAACGCGGTAACCACCAATCAACCAAGCAACAGGGCGAACCTTTCCTTGTTTGGCTATTTCATCACCAAAATCGTTTACAAATTTTTCGTTACCTAAAAGAGTATAAGCATTTTCTATCTTAGGGAACATATAAGGTAAAATAAGTGTGGTTGCTTTAGGAGCAAAAGGAGTAAGGTTTCCGTTTGCCAAAACAGCAACGTGTAGCTCTTCGTTACGCAATTGTTTTACGTTTGCCTGCTCATCACCCATAGAACCACCGACGAACAACTTAACAGTTATTGCACCGTTTGATTCTTTTTCTATAATTTCTTTAAACTTATTCAAAGCGGTAACGTGAAAGCTACCTTCAGGGTTTGCCGTGGCTGCCATAATCGTCATTTTTTTATACTCGGCGGCGTTGGCGCTAAAAACAGGTATTGCCATGACCAAAGCCATGACTGCACCCAGAACAAAGGTTAATGTGGTACGTTTCATACGGTCTCTCCTTAAACAAAATAAAGATTAAAGGGTTGGACTATAAATCTTGGTTTCACAAACCAAAATCTAAATACACTGATGCACTTTGTAGAGGGATAAACCAACAAAGTTTAATAAAGAAGATATAATGACTTTATTAACGCCTTGTTGGTTAAACAAGATTTAATAAAAATTATTTCACTGATTTGTAAACAGCGTTACAATCTTCTTTTCCAAAACCGGCAGCACTGGCTTCTTTATATAAAGCTAAAGCACTTTCAATAATTGTAAGATTTAAACCAAAAGAACGAGTCATTTCGCAACCGAGACGTACGTCTTTTAAAGCAAGGTCTAAACCAAAACGTGCATCAAAGTCATTGTTGGCAATCCAAGGACCACGAACGTCCATTTGGAAGCTTCTTGCACCGGTATCGGTCAACAATTCCAAAAGAAGTTTGGTGTCAAGACCGGCTTTTTGTCCGGCTTTAATGCCTTCGGCTAAAACAGCAAGGTTCGTCATTCCCACCATGTTGCTGATTAATTTAACAGCACAAGAAGCGTCAATGCTTCCTACAAAGAAAGGAATACCGAAGATTTTAAAGAAAGCTTCGCCGAGTGCATCATAGGCAGCTTTGTCTCCACCAACAAACATTGGCTCTTCTGCTTTTTCTGCGTGTGCCGGAGTTTTTCCGAGAGTACACTGAAGATATTTAATACCTTTTTCAGCGGCGGCTTTTGCCAATCCATTAGCAGTAGTCGGGTCAATAGTGCTAAGTTCGATATGTACTGCACCTTTCTTTAAAAAGGAATATACACCTTTATCGCCAAGCATAGTACCGTTAATGTGTTGTGGCAAAGGCAAACTTGTAAACACAACATCACAACCAGCCATATCATTAACTGAAGCGGCTGCTTTACCGGTTTTTCCGGCTGCTAAAGTGCGATCGATCGCTTCTTTACTTAAGTCAAAAACCAAAACGTCTTTTCCGGCGCGAATAAGGTTACGAGCTAAAGGACCACCCATTAAACCAGCACCAATAAAACCAATTTTCATATTTATCTCCTCATATAATTTATTGCAAAAGCAATATTTATTATTAAAAATTTAAAAAACACCAATCGCCTAACTAGAAGAACAAACCTTCGGGAGTCGGAACTCCAAGCAGGTAAACAAAGCTCAGCCAAATTAAAGCACAAACCAAGCTTGCCGCAATTAGACTAACAACTAAACGATATATGAAACTTTTGCTTTGATCGCCCAAGTACCAAGAAGCAAAGACCATAAACACAAATGAGGCTGTAAAAAATCCAAGTGTTTCAACTAAAAAGGCGTAAACAATTGATGCACCCAAAATTACCAAAACTCTGGGCAAGGTTGCAACAAACCCGTCTTTCACCGTACTAAAAGATTTTTTTACTCCAAGTAGTATCAATAAAACGCCACCTATTCCTAAAAATATTTGCAAACCTAGCGGAAATATTGCTCCAACGCCTTCAATTCCACGTCCTTCAAAGTAAAACGCAAGGGCAACTCCGAGGAAAGACAAACCTGCGATTAAATCTGAACGCCCACTAGTTTCAGGAGTAATCTCAGATTCAACAATGGTTATTTCTTTATTTTCAATACTATCTTTAATAGCTTTATTTTCACAGGCTGTTCTGGCTTTTTTGCGTGCCGCCAATAAAAGAGGGGTTAAACAAGAAACAATAGTGAGAATAATCAAAACAACAGCAGTAGTGCTTCCAAAAAATACAGAGGCAAGACTACCCGTTGAACGAGATAAGTCGAAACACTTACCCAAATTTTCTTCAATCATTGGGCCAAGAATAATCCCTAACGCCATAGCCCCCGTATCAAAACCGATACGCCCGCCAAAAAATCCAATTATACCAAAAAGAATTACAACCCAAATATCTAAAATACTGTTGTTAATCGCATAAGAACCAATCACGGACAAAACAACAATAGTAACAGCCACAAAGTTAAGTTTGATATTTAGAAGACGTGCCATTATTTTGGCAATAAAATAACCTACGGGAATTAACAAAATATTCCCAAAGACTTGAGAAAGCATAAAAGTATAAGCCAAATCACCGGTATCAGTAAAAACTTTAAAGCCAGGCTGAATTCCCTTAGCGAGTAAAGCCCCTAATATTACCGCTGCGACCGCACTTCCCGGAATACCCAAGGTCAGCATGGGAATAAGCGAACCACCGATAACCGCATTATTAGCACTCTCACTCGCCGCAACACCTTCAATTACGCCCTTTCCATAACGTTCAGGTTCTTTATCCCAACGTTTTGCCTCATTATAAGCGATAATAGAGGCAATTTCACCACCGGCACCGGGGAGCATTCCGACTATAGATCCAATTCCCGAAGAAACCAAAAGCACTCGCTTACATTTCGTAAAAAGATATTTGGAAACACTGCTAAAGACACCTGGTTTGGGTTTAAATTCAGCAACATACTCTCTCTTGCTAGCAACTAAAACCAAAACCTGAGAAAAAGAAAAAAGTCCAATCATGGCAGGGATAACCGCAATTCCCTGAACAAGCGGATAATAACCAAAAGTAAAACGGTCTACACCCTCAAGCGGGTCAATACCTATTGTTGAAAGCAATAAGCCCAAAGCACCGGAAAGTAAGCCTTTAAGCATATTTCCACTACTCATTACCGCAATTGTAGAAAGACCGAAAATACAAAGCCAAAAGCTTTCAGGCCCTTGAAAGTTTAAAGAAAACATAGCCAAAGGTTTAGCGGCAAAAAGTAAGAATAATGCCCCAATCAAACCACCAAAGGCAGACGATTGTAAAGAAGCATATAAAGCCGTATCAGCTTTTCCACTTTTAGAAAGAGGCCAACCGTCCCAAGTTGTTGCAACAGAAGATGGTGTTCCCGGGGTACAAATTAAACACGCTGAGTTTGATCCACCATAAATAGCACCAATATAAATAGCACCAAGCATGATCAAACCACTTGTTGAGTTCATCGAAAAAGTCATAGGCACCATGAGTGCAACACCCATAGTAGCCGTTAAACCTGGTAAAGCACCAACAATAATACCGCCTATAAGACCTACAATGATCAAAAAAATATTTAAAGGTTCACACAAGTGTCCCAAGGCAGGCAAAATAAATTCATTCATAAGTTCCTCAAAAAAAACGAATCTAACTATTGGGCATAACAAAACTTACGCCCAATAGTTAGGCATAACTTAATTCTTTAATAAACCGGCTTTTTCCAGAGTAATTTTTGCTTTTTCATTTTGCTCTTTTACATATTTTGCAAAAGATTCGCCGTCCATATATTCTTGAGGTTGTCCTATTTTCTTCATTTCTGCAATATATTCCGGATCTTTAGCAATTTTTTCAAAAGCTGCTCTTAAAAATTTAAGTTGTTCCGGATCAACACCTTTAGGAACAACAAAGGCACGACGAATATCAGAAACAACATCATAGCCTTCTTCTTTTAAAATCGGAACATCAGGTAAAAAATCTTTATCACGCTTTTCAGCGGCAAGACCAAGCACGCGCATATGTTCTAAACTACGCATAACATCATTTAGATTTCCAAAAATAACATCAATTTCTTTTCCTAATAACGCGGCGTTTTGGTCGGCGGCACCTTTATAAACAACATCAGTAACAGGGAAGTCATATTTGCTTTGAACATCTAAAAGCATAAGATGGTGTCCGGAGAGTCTTCCAACCAAACCTAATTTTAATTTACCGGGGTTAGCCTTGGCAAATTCGAAAACTTCTTTAACGTTTTTAAATGGGCTGTCTTTATGAACAGCAATACACTGAGGGTCGTTAACAACCTGACAAATATAATCAAAAGAATCTATAGAAAATTGTGCTTTTTGCCCAAGCGGTTGTAACACAATATGCGGAACGTTTATACCACCAAGGGTATAGCCGTCTTTTTTGGCTTTAGCAATTTCACCAAAACCAATAGCACCGCCCGCACCGGTTTTATAGATAAAAACCCACTGTGGCAATTTTGCCTTGTCCCAATATTTCTGCATTAATCTGGCTTGCACATCACTGGAACCACCGGCAGTAAATGCCATAATCATATTCATAGGTTTATCAGGATACTCTGCTCTTACAGGAACAGCAACAAAAATAAAACTCAACATAAAAATCAAGGTAAAAGCACGAATAAATGCGGACATAATGCCTCCGAAAGATAATAAATTATAGCTATTAACAAAGTTGTCAAAACTATTTATATCAAAATATTAGCTAAATGTTACAAAAATCACAAGCTCAAATTCGCACAAATTTCAAATAAATATTTTTTTGCTTTAATTCCAACAAGTATACAGATAAATACTTAAAGCACTAAGAAAAGCACAGAAAAAAATGGTCTAAATGTATTAAATACACTCAGACCATTTTTTATTAAAACAAGAAAGAGTGTAGATTAAGCACTACGATAAAGTTTAGTCATTACAAACTCACGGTGTCCTAATGCTTCAGCAGAAGTTAAACGACCGTTGGCAGTAGCAACCATCATCTCGAGGAGCTTATCTCCAGCTTGATCAAGGTTCATTTCACGACGGAGCATACCACTAACGTCAACGTCGATATGTTCAGACATAGTACGAACAGTACGTGGGTTAGCACAAAGCTTGATAACAGGAAGAATTGGGTTACCAATAATGTTACCTTGTCCGGTTGGGAAGAAGTGAACAACATAACCACCGGCAGCAGCCAAGGTTACCATTTCAGCAGCAGCAGAAGAAGAATCCATGAACCAAAGACCAGGACCGGTCGGAGTTTCAGCAGGCTCTAAACAACCGTCAACGATACATTTTTTACCAATCTTTTGAATGTTACCAAGGGCTTTTTCTTCAATAGTTGTTAAACCACCGAGAATGTTACCTTTAGTTGGCTGAGAATCAGAAAGGTCGTTGGTTTTATTAGCCATAATGAAATCGTTATAATCATTCCATAATTTCATGAAATAAGTTTTAACTTTTTCATCGCGACAACGAGCGGCAACTAAGTGTTCGCCACCTGTGATTTCAGAAGTTTCACCGAATAAAAGGGTGTTACCTTTTGCATAAAGTTTATCAAAAGCATTACCAACGGTTGGGTTAGAAGCGATACCGGAAGTAGTGTCTGATTCTCCACACTTTGTAGAAACCCAAAGATCTTTAATATCACATTCTGTACGTTGAAGAGAGGTTGCCCACTGTACTAATTCTTTTGCTTTACGAGAAGCGGAACAAATAGTTTCATGATCACCGTGTTGTTCGATAGAGAAACCAAAAACAGGCTTACCAGTTTTTGCAATACCGTCGGTGATAACTTTTGTCCACTCAGGTTCAATACCGATAACAACTACTGCTGCTACGTTAGGGTTAGAACCGGTACCGATAAGGGTACGGAAGTGAAGTTCAAGGTCAGCACCGAATTGTAAACGGCCATAGTGGTGAGGAAGAGCCAAAGTGCCTTTAATGTTGTTTTCAACAGCTAAAGCAGCAGAGTTAGAAAGGTCATCTAAAGGTAAGATAACAACATGGTTACGTACGCCAACACGTTTATTTTCGCGGCGGTATCCGAGGAATTTACTAGTTTTCATATTTACTACCACCTTTTAGTCTTAACGTTATGAACATGCAAGTGATCGCCCTTTTTAATAGGAGCAACTACTTTACCAATGTCTGTACCGTATTTCATAACGGTATCACCAACATTAAGGTCTTTAAGAGCGATCTTATGACCAATTGGAATGTCATTGTTAACTTTAATGGTAATGGTTTTATCTTCTGCCATAACCCAGCCGTTCAAATCTTGACCGGCTTTAACGCCTTCAACGGTAACAACGCCTACAACGTCGCCATCTTCATGCACCAGAAAATGAGGTATACTCATGCCTGATCTCCTTATTATTGTTAAGTAATGTTATATAAAAACAAAGTGCCTAAAACATACATAAACTATATAAATATTTCTTATCAATCCACTTTAAAAAAGCGAACTTATAAAAAACAGTTATTCATTGGAACTAAAAAACGAAGAATTAGCATTTTTTAAAACAGCAATACGTGGCGATTTAAGCTCTTTAATCCATTGGTTTAAAGTTGCTTGTGCCTCACCTTTTTTCAATAAACACTCGGACAAGGCCTTTTCATCAAGAGCGGTGTGGAAAACAACCTCTTTTTTGGTTGTAACTCTTGCGAATAAAAAGGCTTTATGAGCACCCATACGAAACTCTGAACTTTGAAACGCTTTCATTAAAGCGTGTGGACAAGGGAATTGTTTAACATAATCATGATAAACATCATCACCGATACCTTGACTACATTCTGCCAAGATTAAAATTTTTCCGCCCTCTTTACAGGCTTGCGCCGCCGGAGTCAAACCCTTTTGAGCCTGATACAAACAAATATCTTTAGGGTTACCGCCACAAGAAGCAATAACAATATCGTAAGGCTCTTTCATTTTAAGCCCATAAATTCTAGCTGTTTCAACAGCCCCCGCTTTCATTACGTCAACGGGTTTTCCCGCCAAAACAATAACCGGTTTTTTTGAGGCATCTAAAACCACGTTAATTGCTAAATTTACCCCAATAAGCTCACCGGCTTCATTCAAATCTTGACGCACTGGATTACTTTCAATATTAGCTGCCGAAGCACCCTCTTTAGCGAGCATCTTATGATTAGCCGTAATCATACGAGCAGAAGCACACCCAATAGCAACACCCTTAGACCCACCGGTAAACCCGACAAATTGATGCACATCAATCATGCCCATTACTATCTTCAAATCAGCCGTTCCGATAGCGGCATTAACTTCAACAGGCGTTCCACGACTGGTTTCGCCAAAATAAGTCATAGGCGAATTTTTCGCATCATGACAAACTATCTTACAAGGACAAGAACCATCAAGCAAAGAAGACGGCAATATCCTTTGTAATTGTGCAGAATCAGCAGGCGGATGTAAACCGCCACCAACAACGATACTAATATCTTCTACTTTCAGAGAAGGGAAAGTTTTTAAAATTCTTTCAATCAAAACAGGTAGGAACAACTTAATAGGCAAAGGTCTTGTTTCATCAGGAACAGCAATAGCAACACTTTTCGGCGTAGAACCGGAAGTAAATGCAGAACCGTCCATAGCGTCAAGGGCATTTAGAAAAGCCGCCAAAGGATCAGCCAAAGGGCTTGCCTCATTGGGCTCAAAAATATCCACTGATATTGAATCGGGAATGTTTAAAACAAGACTATCAGAACCATATTTAAGCTTAATATCCACTATAATGCTCCCTGTATCTATACCTTTAACGATATAACACGTCTCTTCTTGTGATAAATTTCCTTTATCAATAAACATGCCAAAACTGACAACGCTGAGTAATCCACACTTTCCATTTTTAGACTTTTTCTATATCACGTTTTATTGCCCTCAAAAGGGCATTATTAAAAAAATATGGGCAATTTTTATAAAATATGGGCAGAGGCTTGCCATATTTTTTATTCCTGTTATGATTCTCTCAGGTGTTGCAATAAAAAATAAAAAAATACAACGCATATTAAATCAATAAGTTAACCAAACAATAAACTCAATAATAAGACTATATGATGATTGATGACACAATTTCTAATCTTACAGACGGTAAAAACATACTAAAAAAAAACCCTCGTATTAAAGATGCCGTTTTATCCACAGTTAAAAGAATGGCAATCACTTTATCAGCAAAAAACACTCGCAGCAGTTTTTTTTCGGCACTCAGCAAAGAAATAGCCAAAATCTATCCCTTTGATCGTTTAAGTATCAACCTTTATGATTCAGAAAATGAAGTATTGTGTATCTTTACATCTGCCGAAGGCACTGTTGTCAGCGCACTATCAACACTCAGAGAGGCAAACGCTAACACTGTTGCCGGACGCGTAATCAGCACACGCAAACCCGTTGTTATCTCAAACCTATTGGCACAATTTCACGGAGAACTTGCCCAACCGATGACGGAAGCCGGGCTTAATTGTACGGTGGCTTTTCCATTAATTGAAAATCAAGAAATTATCGGGACCTTACATTGTTCCTTTGTCGAAGAGCCAAATTTTTTCATGGAACTTATTGATTTTTTTGCTGAACTTGTTCCATTTATTACAGTATTTTTAAGCCACGTTTTAACAAAAGAGCTTTTAAACCAAACTAAAACCTTCCCCGCGCCTGTCCACCTTCCCGGTGCTTTGGCAAAACAAGACCTTATGTTGTTCGGCAGTGAGAACATGCAAGAACTAATGACCCACGCCAAGGCTGTTGCCGCCTTGAATATTCCGGTTTTGATTACGGGAGAAACGGGAACGGGAAAAACCCTGCTCGCTCGTTATCTTCATAATAACAGCCCAAGGTCAGAACATAATTTTGTTAAAGTAAACTGTCCGTCTATCGCTCCTAATTTGATAGAAAGTGAACTTTTCGGACACGTCAAAGGAGCTTTTACCGGTGCAAACATGAACCGTATCGGACGTATTGAATTTTCTCAAAACGGAACACTCTTCCTTGACGAAGTTGCCGAATTACCTATTGAAATGCAAAGCAAGTTTTTACAAGTGCTTGAAGAAAAAGCTTTTGAAAGAGTAGGCGAAAATATACAAACCAGATCAGACTTTCGTCTTATTTCCGCAACAAACCAAAATATAAACCAAGCCATAAGCAACAACAAACTGCGTCAAGACTTTTATTATCGCCTATCAACAATTACAATTCACCTTCCACCGCTCAGAGAAAGAATTGAGGATATTCCTCTTTTATTTGAACACCTTGCCAATATTCAGGCAAATCAGCTCGGGTTACCCCAAATCAGTTTGTCGTCAAAGTTAATGGATATTTTAAAAGCACACAAATGGGTAGGAAATATAAGAGAACTCAGAAACGTAACCAACAGGCTATTGATTCAAAATACACGTAGCAAAATTACTATTGAAAACCTGCAAGAAATTTTAAATGATAATGTTTCAAATACTCAAAAAGCTCAACCAACAACACCCCAAGCCGAAAACACCAAAAACAACACAGAACAAATTGAATATAGACAAGAAAAAAATGACTCAAATGATTTTCAAAGCTTAGAACAAATAGAACGCAACCACATAATAAAAACCTTGAAATCTTGCGAAGGTATTCTTTCGGGAACAGACGGAGCCGCCAAAAAGCTTGGGCTTCCACGCACCACCCTGCAAAACAAAATGCGCAAACTCGGTATCGCCAAAGAAGATTATTCTTAATCTTAAGTCAAAACTGTCTGTGATTTTTTGCTTTTTAACTTTGCTTTGTTTTTGTAAAGCCTAAAATATTTACGTTGAGCAGGCTTATTTAAAAAAAAGTATTCTCTTATGCGTGCTTTTAAGGTATCGCATTGCAACACCTCTCACTAAAGACCATTACAAAACCATGCTTTGCCGTATTGTGTTTAGCATTTTATTTCATATTTGCAAAAATAATCAAACATCTTACAGTTTATAGTATAAAAACTACTAATTCTCTCTGCAAAACAAAATGCGTAAACTCGGTATCGCCAAAGAAGATTATTCTTAATAAAGACCATTGTACAACTATGCTTTGCTTGCTTTTCCATCGTTTTATGTTCTGTATGCCACCGCATAAAACGTTTTAAGCCGCAAAAAACTATTTTTATAAGCGTCTTCAATTAGCGTTGATAAAATACACCAAATCGGAGTTATAAAAAAAGGTTATTTTTAAACGTGGCTCAAAACCCTTAACCACCGCCCACCGGTGGGAATAAGCCAACACGGTCGCCGTCTTTTAACACAGTATCCGCATCTGCATGTAACCCATTAACAAAAATAATTTTTACCTCGTCCGGGTTAATCTGTAATTGCTTCATGACATGCATCACCGTACTTTTTGCGGGCATTTCTAAAACCCCATTAGTAGGTGCTTGCGAGGCTAAAGTTGCGAAACATTTTATTTCTAATTTCATACTCATGTTAAAGTCAGCTCCTATAAATATTTATGTCCCATTGAGTTGTTGTATTTAATTTTAAGATTTTGTGCATCAACAATAATGCTAAAATAATTCCACCAATCACAGTATACAATCCATAAAATAAAAGACTAAATAATGAGTAAGAAAAAGCTGCCAAAGGTGCAAATAATGGTGATATTAGACTATCATGGCTCTCACTACCAGACAGCAATGCTTCTATATACCCAACCACCAGAAAAATAGACCAACAAAGCCAATGCGAGACCGTACCCGTTAAAACCCCAACAATAATCGCCAGAGCATAATTATTGCTATTTTTACGCATGATAATTAGATACCAAAACAGTGTACCGCTTAAAAAACCAGCAATAGGTGCAAAAAAAATAAATCGATAATAACCATCACCTATTGCAGTTATTGTAAGCTGTATACCGACAAGCAAGCCAATAAACGCAAAGAGTAAGCCGTATATTATATGTTGATATTTTTTAATCACCGTATCAACCCTTTTGCCTTATTTTGTTTTATGATTACATACTTTAACAATAATGCTAAAATAATTCCACCAATAACCGTATACAATCCATAAAATAAAAGGCTAAATAATGAGTAAGGCAAGCCCCAAGAGGTACATACAACAGACTCGCTACCGGTTCACCCCTAAAAAGAATATCTTGGATAAACCCAAAAAACAAACGCATACACCAACAAACTAAGTGAAACTATAACCGTCAACGCTACCATAATGATAGCCAGAGCATAATTATTTATATTTCTATGTATTATAATTAAATACCCAAACAATGTTCCGATTAAAAAACCTGCCAGAGGTGCACCATAAATAACAAAGAGACCATACTCAGATCCACTTATTAAGAGATATATGCCCACAAATAACCAAATAAACGCAAAGAGTAAGCCGTATATTATATGTTGATATTTTTTAATCACCGTATCAACCCTTTTGCCTTATTTTGTTATAATCTTTAAAAAAACTAACGCTTCCATGCAATAAGCATTTTTAGGTCGTCCCATATGCATATAATAAAAATGTATTTTATTATATGAATAGTCTGAAGCGACCAACAAAATATTCGTAAAAGCGTCAAATTTAAAGATAATGATAGAATAAAAATGTAATTTTATTATATAAAGATATGAGGCGAGCGAAACAAAAGACTATTTCACGGAAGTATGGGGTTTAAAATAGATTATAATAATTAGGCAAACATCAAATTAATGCTTTATATTCTTTGAAAGATATAATATATCTACCCATTAAACAATATTTATTACGCAGATTTTTTTATAAAATCAAAAAATACAAGGTATTAACTATGGATAAAATTGAAGCAGGAGCCTTAACACTCTCAATGTGTACTCGCTGTAACGACGAAACAAGTCATGTTATCATTGCCGTCGCCGGTAACGAAATAGTTAAAGTAGAGTGTAAAGCCTGTGGCAGTATACATAAATATCGCCCGGCACGCAAAGAAAACCAAAAAAGCAATACTCCGGCAATCAAAAAAGTAAGAGCAGGGCAAGCCAGAGAAAACGCAACTACTGTTGGGGTAAAATATAAACCTTCGACTCTTTCTCAAACAGGCGGAGAAAAACCAACAAAAGAAAAAACAAGTCTAAAACGTACGACAAGCTCTACAAAAAACACCCCTCTTTTAGACGACCCGGCTTGGGAAGTCGCAATGAAACGTTTAGCCGTTTTGACTCCAAAAACTTACAATATGAATGAAAGTTTTGGAAAGGGCGATTTACTCTCTCACCCAAGCTTCGGGCTTGGCGAAGTTGTTTTATTACACAAACCCGATAAAATAGATGTTTTGTTTCGTGAAGGGATAAAACGCCTCAAGGCTAAAATCTAAATAACTCTCCCACAAAAACAAGCTCGTTTTTACCATTCTCCTTTATGTTATTATTAACCTAATAAGATTTAATAAATAAAAGTTTGAAACTCTTTCGTCTTTCTGTTATAAGAAAAAGAAGACAACAAAGCTTTTTTTTGGTCTTTATGGTTTATTAGTCTAAAGTGAGCTTTTTAAATAATTAATCATTTTAATTCTAAGTAAAAAGAAGAGTAGTAAGCCATATGTTCTTTTATCATTAACCATGAGGAGTGAAAAGTTATGGACAAAGTACTACGCATTAACGTTGGTGCTGATGGCGGCCCTAAAGCAAAAACCGAAGGACTTGGCGAATATGCCGGTTTAGGCGGAAGAGCCATGACTTCTTTAGTAGTCTGTAAAGAAGTTCCACCTTTATGCCACCCCCTCGGGCCGGAAAACAAATTGGTTATCGCCCCCGGAATTATGAGCGGTTCTGCGGCCCCTACCTCAGGGCGTGTTTCTATCGGCTGTAAAAGCCCTTTAACAGGAACAATAAAAGAAGCAAACTCCGGCGGTAGCGGAGCTCAAGCACTTTCTCGCTTAGGTTATGCGGCAGTTATTTTAGAAGGTGCTCGCAAAAATAGCGATTTATACCGTATCGTTATCAATTCTAAAGAAGTACGCATAGAAAAATGTAATGACTGGCGTGGTCTTACAAACTATGACTTAAACTATCGCATTCGTGATGAATTTGGCACTAAAGTTTCCGTGTTCAGTATTGGTACTGCCGGCGAAATGCTTATGTGTAACTCTACTATTGCTGTTACCGACCCTGAATGTCGCCCTTCTCGCCATGCCGGTCGTGGTGGTGTTGGTGCGGTTATGGGCTCTAAAGGTATTAAATGTATCATTATTGAATATGAAGATACTAAAATGCGTGAACCTAAAGACGCTACTAAATTCAAAGATGCCAACAAACGTTTTGCCGAAGGCCTACTGAAACACGGCGTAACCGGACAAGGACTTCCCGCTTACGGAACAAACGTTTTAGTAAATATTTTAAATGAAGCCGGCGGGTTACCAACAAAGAACTTTAGCACCGGACGTTTTGCTGATGCTGATAAAATATCCGGCGAAACAATGGCCGCCACAATAACCAAACGTGGCGGAAACCCTACTCACGGTTGCCATCGTGGTTGTATTATCAAATGTTCAGGTATTTATGTTGATAAAGACGGAAAATATATCAGCAAACAACCAGAATATGAAACAGTTTGGGCACATGGTGCTAACTGTGGCATTTCTGACCTTGATGCTATTGCTGAAATGGATTACTGGGACGATAACTACGGCTTAGACACCATTGAAATGGGTGCGACTATTGCCGTGGCTATGGACGCAGGCGTTATTCAGTTCGGTGATGCCAAAGGTGCTTTAAATCTTATCCATGAAACAGGTAAGGGAACGCACCTAGGTCGTATTCTTGGTGCAGGCACTGCTGTTACTGCTAAATGTTTCGGGCTTGAACGTGCTCCTGTTGTTAAAGGCCAGGCTATGCCGGCTTATGACCCTCGTGCTGTTAAAGGACAAGGCGTAACTTATGCAACAACTACAATGGGTGCTGACCATACTGCCGGTTATGCTGTTACTGCTAACATCTTAGGCGTTGGTGGAACAGTTGATCCTTTAAAACCAGCAGGACAAGTTGAACTTTCTCGTAACCTACAAATAGCTACGGCAGCCCTTGATTCAACAGGCTGGTGTCTCTTTATTGCTTTTGCAATCTTAGACCAACCGGAAACCTTCCAAGCTATGGTAGACTCTCTTAACGCCATGACAGGCTTGTCTTTAACCGCTGATGATGTTAATGAACTAGGTAAAAAGATATTGAGAGCTGAAAAAGACTTTAACGAAAAAGCAGGGTTTGGGCCTCAACAAGACCGCTTGCCTATGTACTTTAGCCGTGAAGCGTTAGCACCTCACGGAGTTAAGTTCGATGTAAGCGATGCTGATTTAGACGCTGTTTATAAATTCTAATTAGTGTTTAATTTTTAATTAATTATTCGCCCCAAGGTTAAGAGATAAATCTTATTAATCTTGGGGGTTTTTATATATTTTATGTTTATAGTTTATAGTTTAAATTTTTTTGGAGCAACTCCAATACCTATAAATAAAACGCATTTTTATTAAGGTTCGCAAGCTTCAAGCTTATAAAATTTCGTGAGCATTGTTAAAATACCCCAAAGACGATTGAACATGATAATTTTACTAAGCACATAAAAATTCTAAATATTCAAGCTTGTAAAATTTCGTGAGCGTTATTAAGGCGACCCAAGGAACTACGGGGCGTATAGACTTTTTTGCGCCAAAGGCGGAAAACTCAGGCATGGTGCGTGCGTGGGGTTAAGGGGCGACTAGCCCCTTATGGCGGGAATGCAAAGGGGAAAACATTTTCCCCGTGCCCGTCGGAGACGACCAGCAAAATAAATTTAGCGAGAGTATAGTTTTTAAATAAAAATGTTATAATAAAAATGTATTTTATTATAAGTATTGGAGCCGACCGAAAGAAGGTGAAATTACTGAAAGTATAAAGTTGTAAATAGATTACAATACATAATTATTATATGTATAGGAGACGACCGAAATAATCTCTATTCCGTGAGAGCATTAGGTTTTAAATAAAATTGAATAATAAAAATTAATTTTATTATAGGTATTGGAGCCTACCTAAGCAAGGTTAACTTAGCGAAAGTGTGTAATTTCGATATAATTTTATAATAAAAATGAATTTTATTATAAGTATTGGAGACGACCGAAATAATCCCTATTCCGTAAGAGCATAAGGTCTAAATAAAATAATAAAAATAAATTTTATAATAGCTTCATATTTAACTACAATATAATGAATTAAATTCAATCAATATAAATAATTGAAAACTACCAAAATAATTATTAAATTTCATAAGAGCATCAATATTAAATAAAATAAAATAAAAAAGTATAATAATTAAGCAACAAGACACTTGCAGTCTTTAACAATGCTGTATAATATTCAAGAAGTTTGCATGATTTAAAAAATTACACATATAATTTAAAGATAATAAAAAACATAAAACTCTTTGACGTTTATAAAGGTGAAACATGAACTTAATTGCTGCCCTCGAAGGACTCATTCCCGAACTTAAAACAGGATTGGAAAACGCTAACTCCGAAGCCGACCTAGAAGAATTAAGAATTGATTTTTTAGGTCGTAAAGGACGCTTGGCAAAAATAATGGAATCTTTAGCTAGCCTAGACCCAAGCGAAAGACCTTTAGTAGGTAAAACGGCAAATCAGGTTAAAGAAGCCTTAAACGCTGCTTTTGATGAAAAAAAACAAGCTATTTTAGCCCTAGCTCAAAGCAACGCTTTAGCAAGTTTTGACCCGACCCTTCCGGGTAGACGTTTAGAACAAGGCTCGCTCCACCCTATCAGCTTAGTTATGAAACAAGTTTCTGATATTTTTGCGACTCTTGGCTATAAAGTAGCTCAAGGGCCACAAGTTGAGTTAGACAAATATAATTTTGAATACGTTAACTTTCCGCATGACCACCCTTCAAGGGATATGCAAGATACTCTTTATATTACTGATAATGTTTTGTTACGCACTCACACAACCCCTGTTCAGATGCGTACTATGCTCGCAAATAAACCACCTTTAGCGATTATTTCACCCGGAAAAGTTTATCGTCGTGATTCTGATTTAACTCATACTCCTATGTTTCACCAAATCGAAGGCATGTATATTGATACCAAAGTAAGTTTAGCCGACCTTAGAGGAACGCTCACTTATCTTATTCACTCTCTGTTTGGAAAAGAACGCAAAGTACGCTTTCGTCCTAGCTTCTTCCCATTTACTGAGCCAAGTATTGAAGTAGATATTTCTTGTGCTTTATGTGGCGGAAAAGGCTTTAAAAACAACGAGCCTTGTAGAGTTTGTAAAACCACCGGTTGGGTAGAAATACTCGGTGCGGGCATGATAGACCCAACTTTATTTACTAACGCCGGCTACCCTGATGATACCTATACTGGCTTTGCCTTTGGCATGGGCGTGGAACGTATCGCCATGTTAAAATACGGCATAACTGATTTGCGTATGTTCTTCCAAAATGACATGCGTTTTTTAAGCCAGTTTGCGAGTGTTTAAATAAAACCGCCTTATTATAATTAAATAAATTACAGTATAAAAATCAATACTAAACTCGTCAGGAGTCTATAAAAATGTTATTAAGTCTTAATTGGTTACGTGAATTTGTACCTTACGAAGGCAGTGCAGAAGCTTTAGGGGCTAAGCTCACTATGCTCGGTCTTGAACTTGAAGATATACAACGCCCGTATGGAGAGATTTCCGATATTATTATTGGTGAAGTTGTTGAGTGCGAACGCCACCCTGATGCGGATAAACTTTCTGTTTGTAAAGTCAATGTAGGATCTGAGCTACTAAATATAGTTTGCGGTGCTCCAAACGTCGCTAAAGGACAAAAAGTTCCTGTGGCGACTATTGGCGTAAAAATGCCGGAAATTAACGGAGCCGGCGGTTTTGTAATCAAAAAAACTAAACTGCGTGGTCAAGAATCTTGTGGTATGATTTGTTCCAAAAGAGAACTAGGTTTATCAAATGATCATAGCGGTATTTATGTTTTACCGGCAGACTCAAAAATCGGTTCTAAACTTGTTGATTTTTTAAATTTGAATGATGAAATTTTAGATATTTCGATTACGCCTAACCGTGCTGATTGTTTATCTATTTTAGGACTCGCCAGAGAAGTTGCACTCGCCTATAACTTACCGTTAACTATGCCAAAGATGCCGAATTTTGAAGAGTATCTGAGCGATGAAAAAGTTGCCATCAACATTCAAGACCCAAAACTTTGCCCTAGTTATCTCGCCCGTATTTTAAGCGGAGTAAAAGTTGCACCCAGCGTAGATTTGATTGCTCAACGTTTGCAGGCTGTCGGCGTTCGCCCTATTTCTAATATTGTTGATATAACTAACTATATTTTAATGGAATTAGGTCAACCGCTACACGCTTTTGATTTAAGTAAAATAAGCGGAAACACTATTAACGTTGCCCTCGCTCAAGAAGGCGAAAAATTCACCGCCCTTGATGGACAAACATATACGCTCAAATCAACGGATCTCACCATTCGAGACAGCGAAAGAGCTGTGGCTCTCGCCGGAGTAATGGGCGGTCAAAACTCTGAAGTGGGCGATTCAAGCACAAATATTTTATTGGAATGTGCTGTATTTAATCCTTCAATCATTCGTAAAACAGCCCGCAGACTCGCCTTACATAGTGAGTCATCTTATCGTTTTGAACGTGGCATTGACCAAGTAAATTCACGTTTTGCCCTAAACCGTGCCGCTGCCTTAATGTGTCAATACGCTGGCGGAAAAGTCCTTAAACAAGAACAAGGTTATGAAAGCAAAGCTTTTGTGCCTGCGGTTTCACGCTTTAGAGTACAAAAAGCTGTCGACCTTTTAGGCGTTGAATTAAAAACTGAATTTTGTGAAAACACTTTAAAACAACTAGGTTGTCAGCTTAATAAAGTTAACGAAGCAGAATTTAACGTAACTATGCCGAGCTGGAGACACGATTTAGAGCGTGAAGTTGACCTTATCGAAGAAGTCGGCCGAGTCTATGGCGTAGATTTAATTCCGCCAACTCTACCGAGTATTCCACAGTTTTTAAATAAAGATACCAGCTCAATTGATGCGGGTGCAAAAGACTTTGCCTTTTTAATGCGTCTTAGAACTTGGGCTTCCGGCTCTGGTTTAAACGAAGCTATAAATTATAGTTTTGTTGGGCATAAAGATTTAGATACGTTCAACCTCGCTCAAGCGGGTCGAGTTTCAATTAAAAATCCTTTGAATGCCGAACTCGATGTTTTACGCACTGACTTAATGCCGGGCATGATGAATTCTTTAAGAGAAAACCTCGCTCAAGCGGGTACAAGCGTAAGATTATTTGAACTCGCCCATTGTTTTGAAGCCAGTTCCGACTCTGAAACCACGGTTAAAGAACAAAGCAAAATGGCAATTCTGCTTTATGGAACACGCTCAAGTCAAAGCTTTGGACACAGCGAAGCGGACTGTGATTATTTCGACATAAAAGGCTATGTTGAAAACCTGCTCTGTTTTTTAAACCTTGGACAAGCAGAATATAAACTTAACTCTACACACAGCTTTTTATTACCTGCCGTTGAAGTGAGCCTATCTGGACAACAAGTTGGAATCATCGGACAAATCAAAACCGAAATAGCCGACCAATATCACGCGCGTAAAGCCGTTTGGGTAGCCGAGTTAAATCTTGAAGTTTTAGCTAAATTAAGTGCTAAAACAACAATACTCTTTAAAGCTTTACCTACTTATCCGGCAGTTAAAAGAGATATTACCTTTATTTGTCCTCTTGGTTTAAAATATAGCGAGCTTTACAGTGCGGTTGTGGCTTTAAAACGCCCTCTATTGGAACATATTGAATTTATAGATGTCTTCTCTCCTGATGGGAAAAATGAACGCAACTTGACCGTACGTTTAACTTTTAGACACGCTGAAAAAACTTTAAAAGATACAGACGTAGATAAAGAACGTGAAACAATTGTAAACGCTATTCAAAAAACACTGGGTTTAAGCGTTTAAGACTCTTAACGCCAAATATATTAAATTAGAACCGACCGCTTAAGCAGAAAAACCTGCTTATTGTGGTTGGTTTTGTTTTAGTCGTTATAGTAAAGATAAATTAAGTTGAGCCAACCTTTAACGGCATGACGCACTTCATACATATATTTGTCCTCTTGGTTTAAAATATAGTGAGCTTTACACTGCGGTTGTGGCTTTAAAACGCCCTCTATTGGAACATATTGAATTTATAGATGTCTTCTCTCCTGAAGGTAAAAATGAACGCAACTTGACCATACGTTTAACTTTTAGACACGCTGAAAAAACTTTAAAAGATACCGATGTAGATAAAGAACGTGAAACAATTGTAAACGCTATTCAAAAAACACTGGGTTTAAGCGTTTAAAAACAAAAAACATAATTTAAAAGCGTTACCTTAAATAAGTAACGCTTTTTTTAATCACATATTAAGAAGTAAATAAAAATAACACTTGGCAAAAATAAAAACAGGTTTTAGTATATACAACCTTTGAAGCTCTCGTGTCTTCTATTTTCAGATAATACAAACAACAAAAAATATTTATACCATATGATAAATTCTATTATTTTGCTTCTCACTTTTAGTATCATCTACATGATCATTATAGAAATTTTTACGATATTGTTCAGGCTAACCGGACTCCCCGAGGATAAAGCACGCTTTCAGGTAATCTCGCTATTAACACAATGCGGCTTTACAACTTCACAAAGCGAACCTATAACTATGTCGCAAAAAAGAAGGCAACTCGCCTTTATTGCAATACTTTTTGGCTATACTTTTTCACTAATTATTGTATCAACGCTCATAAATATATTTTTAGATATGTCTGCATCCGACATGAACACCTTTGTTGGGCTGAGTGCTATTTTTACTGTTGTATTCATTGTTATCTTTATTTTAATAAAACTAAAAAATGCCAATAGAATGTTTGACAAGTTTATTGATAAACTTTACATGCGGCTACGCAAACACCATATAAACCCAATCACAGTAATGGATATGTTAGGTTCAAATATTATTGCAAACGTTTATTTATCAAACCCAAGCGACTCAATTGTTAATATACCACTTAAAAATTCTGGGATAAGAAAAGACTTTGGCATACAAATTTTACTTATTGATAGAGACGGAGAAATATTAGAAAACATAGACGGAGAAACCTATTTGCTTCCCAACGATAACGTAATTGTTTTAGGTAAGGAAAAATCTATTTTACAGTTTTTTGGACAAAAAGAATCTTAACATTTTATACTTACTAAAAAAATCAATAGCTTAAGCTAATAAAAAATATGTTTTTTCGTTAAAATGAAAGAGGCGTTAATTCAATAAAGTAAGTCTAACTCAATATAAAAATATTGCTTAATAAGTAAGCCACAAACAAATATTAAGCAAAAAATGGCGTGAGTATAACATATATTCCAACTCCAACAACCAAAACGCCTGCCAATTTACGCCCCCAAGTTGTGGCTACCTGCATACTTTTTGATGACAAAAGACGCTGGGCAAGGGCGACGGAGCTACCGGCGATTGCAATAGGTAAACAATGCCCAAGGGCAAACACGAAAAGTAAGATAATACCGTGCATGACTTGTTGTTGCACGCTGATAATCGCCAAAATAGGAGCAATAAAGCCAAAAGTGCAGGCACCTGAAATTATGCCATAACTAAGCCCAAGCACTAACGCCCCGATATATCCACGCAAAAATAATTTACCTTTACTAAACGAGGGTAAACGACAAGCAGAAACACCCATTAAATCTAGCCCTAAAATGACGAATAAGACGCCAACGGGAATAAAAAAATATGGGGATACATCGCCTAAAATGCGTCCCAAAACCCAACAAAGGCTACCCACTATTCCAATAGAAATAAAAAGCCCAAGACTGAAAAGCCCGGCATATCCAACAGCTTCTTTACCTTCAACAAGTTTATGCTGACCTGCGACATATCCTATCATTAAGGGAATTGAGGCGAGATGGCACGGACTCAGTAAAACGCTAATAAGACCCCATAAAAAGCTTCCGATAATAGCGAAACCTAAATGTCCCATCATCCAGCTATTTATAGTAATAAAAAATTGGTCAAACATATAATTTATCCACAACAGCAGGGAATATGATCTTTAAATATATCTCCAAAATAACTGATAGCCTTTGAAGGGCAAAGTTCTTGACAACCTCGACAATTTGTAATGCAACCTTCTGGATAAATTACAACAGGACGTGTTTTAGTTTGATCATACACTCCATGTTTACACTTTTCTAAACATGCACCACACTCAGTACAGAGTTGATTATTTATTTCAGGATACCATACTTTAGACATCTTGTGTTCCTATATTTAATATTTATTTCAATTGGTTTTGATGAATTGATGTTTTAGTTAAGATCTTTAATTTATCTAAAAAATTAAGAGTCAAGACGAGAACAGCCTTAACAAAAGTGCTATAAAGCCAGTCATGACAATGAAAAATAAATATATTTTTTGTATCAAGAAAATATTGTCTAGGGTTATTTTTCAACTTATTATAATATTTTTCTTGAGCAATGTTTTTTATAAATGGAGAGTAACTCAATAATATTGTTGTAAAATATTAGAAAAATCAATCTGGTTAAGAAGTCATTCGTAACTTTTTATTTTCTGATAAAAGAGCATTTATTAGCTTTCTTTCTAAATATGTTACTTGGCTATAGATTAGCTTTTTCCAAGTATCACTTGTGCCATGTTGAATTGGATTTATAGTTAATCCTGCCATGTCTAGTAACATATCATCAGTTACAGGCATTAATAACGCTGCATGTTTAAGCATATCAAAATAATTAAGCTTATTTATTTCTTCTAAAGAAGAAAAAACAGGTTTCCTTTCTTCTTTTTTTGCACCCCAGACAACAGTTTGAGGATTAGCACCCATTAAAGTGCAATAAGAAAATTCCGGGTGTTTATCATGGATTGCAAAAACTGTTTTAAATACGTCTCCATGCCACGGTTTACCAGATATGCAAGCTTGAGCTCTGGATTCAAGAGAAAAGCTCATGTCTGGTATAGCACTATAAGGATCACAAGGAACTGTATCATCTATTATCCAAATAGTGTTCTCATGACTATATTTCAAACTATTTTCAAAATCTCGAAAAGATTGTTCAAAGGTATGTAAACCATCAATAAAAATTATATCAAAGGTAATTTTTTCATCATTATTATTTTTAAAAATACTTGGCAGTTCTAAAGAATTTTCCGCTAAAGAATTAAAAAAATCATCAGAAGTAACAGGAAAAAATTTTATATTATCTGTTGCATATTGTTGATGTTCAAACTGAAAGTTGGGGTCAACAGCTACTTTATATGGCATATCAACGTTTAAAAAAGTATCGCCAGTACATACCCCAATTTCTAAGTATTTTATAGCGTCATAGCGTTCAGATAGCGTGTGAATACGTACTGTCGAGTGGCTTTTGTTTTTGTTTGGTATATGTTCAGCTTGCATTATATGATCCTTTTAATATGTTTTTATTATTAATGCTTTTTACATAATCGAAAAATAACTCAATATTGTCGTTAAGTAAAGCCGGAACAGTCGTTTTTACGTTGTCTTCGTCCCAATTCCGCCATGCTATTTAGTAGCTTTTCTATTGTTTCTTTATTAAAAAGATAGGCTCTTCCCCAATTAAGACAAAAAAATTAGTAGATATTTTGGATATATTGTCAAAAAACAATATCCTTTAAACAAATAATTTAAGTTTTGTCATTCTGCGATAAAATAAAGCAGGATTACCGCCAATAGCATACGGTTTAACGTCTTTTGTTACTAATAAATTTACTTCTATCACTGCACGATTGCCAATATTAATCCCAGACAAAATAGTAACATTTTGCTTAATCTAAACATTATTTCCAATAACAACATCTACTCTAGATGTTGGGAGTCCTAATATAGCTTCTGCATTCCAAGTATATTTTAATTGAGTAGCGTATCTAGCTGTTTTTTAATATCTTCTTCAGACATAAAACCTTCATGCCTAGTGATTTCTTTACCCGTTTTATCATAAAAAATTTGAGTAGGAATGAGCTTAATGCCAAACTTATTTGCTTCTGTTGGATTTTTCCATACATCAATAAAAACTATGGCGGCCTTGCCTTCATATTCAGAGCGAAGTTTTACTAAAATAGGTGCCATCATTTTACATGGAATGCAGGCATCAGCCCCAAGATCAATCATGGTTACAGTATTTGGAACAGGTAAAAGCTCTGATTCGGCATAAGCTAAACCGGAAAAAACAAAAAGAGAAAAAAATACTGACATTATCATACATTGCAAACGCATAAACATAAAAACCCCTCTGTGAATTACCTGTTAATTACTTGGCAATTACCCTGTTAATTATTCTGTTAAGTAATGGTTAAATCTAATAAAATAAAATGCTGTCATTCATCTTGTATTAAAACTCAAAGCTATCTTTAAAGAGAGGCTGAGTGTTGCCCCCAGTTTTTCTTAAGCCATAAAGCAACATGCACTAACATAATCAGCACAGGTACTTCGACTAAAGGGCCAATAACCGCTACAAACGCCTCGCCAGAGTTGATTCCAAATACGGCAATCGCTACGGCAATCGCTAATTCAAAGTTATTAGAAGCGGCAGTAAAAGCGAGAGTAACTGATTGTTCGTAATTAGCACCAACTCGCTTAGAAAAGAAAAATGAAACTACAAACATGATCATAAAATAAATGAATAATGGTAAGGCGACTCTTAAAACATCAAAAGGCAACTGAACAATATATTCACCTTTAAATGAAAACATTACTAAAATAGTAAATAAAAGAGCTCGCAGAGTCCAAGGGCTAACTCTAGGAATAAACTCACGTTCATACCATTCTACGCCTTTTAGTTTAATACCAATAAAGCGTGAGAGCATACCGCCAAAAAATGGGATACCCAGATAAATTAATACACTTTTTGCGATTTCAAGCATTTTAATATCAACAACAGCACCACCAAGCCCAAAAACACCGGGTAATACCGTAATAAAAACATAAGCGTATAAAGTAAATGTAATCACCTGAAATAATGAGTTAAAAGCTACTAAACCGGCACAATATTCTCTATCGCCGCCCGCTAAATCATTCCAAACAATGACCATAGCGATACATCTGGCAAGACCAATTAAAATAAGCCCAACCATATAGCTGTTGTGTCCGGGTAAAAAAATAATCGCAAGCAAAAACATTAAAACAGGACCAATAATCCAGTTTTGGATAAGGGATAGTGCTAAAATTCTTTTATTAGCGAATACCTTTCCCAGTTCTTCATATTTTACCTTAGCGAGAGGCGGATACATCATGACAATAAGCCCAATGGCTATGGGAATATTGGTAGTTCCTACTTGAAAAGAATTAATAATATCTTTTACGTTAGGCATACTCCAACCGAGTAAAACCCCAATCCCCATCGCCAAAAAGATCCATAAAGTTAAATATCTGTCTAAAAAAGAAAGTCGCTGTAAAGGTGTCGTTACCATGGTCTTATCACCCTGTATTCATTGGTGTTTTAATTGTCTTGGTTTAATAATTAATATTAAACTATGTGTTTAAAATATGCTCCAATATTTCAACACTATTTGAAATAAGTCAAGCTTTTTCACTTAAAAGCGATGTATAATGAAAATAATCATGCTCTTGTATAACTATAAAAGCATACTAGCGATGCATTAATATATTAGCAGGTTGTTTATGTGTATGTGATTAATATGTTTATTGTCATTTACAAAAAAATAATTTGTGGTTAGTTCTATATTAAAATATATAGCTTTTTATTTGTTGAACTTTTGAGAGGTATATTAAATATGAGCAATATTTATTACTCTGAACGCAAACTTGCGAGCCGTAGTGAAAAATTTTATTTAAATTTTTGGATTGTTTTTTATCGTATCCTTGGCTTTTTACGCCCATGTACTTGGAAATCAAAAACTATTACTACAGAAAATATTAATAAACTTTTAAGCTTACCCGCTGTATTTCTTTCTGTAAATCCATGCTTAGCACCTTTTAATACTTTTGCCATACGCTCTCAAGAAATGTGGTATGAACATGCTGATCTGGGAAAAGTATTTATCCCCCGCAATATTATGCTCAGTAATGCCCAACACATACATGAGGCAACAGAACTTTGTTATATTGTTCAGATTGATAACGAATTTGAACTACGCTCTTGGCCTGGGATAAATATGCGCGTAGACGCACCTGACAAAAAAACAACTTATCCTGTTACTATGAAATCTGCACAAATCAAAGCAGAAAAAAGTTTTGAAGCTCTTTTAATCAGAAATGGTATTTTGCCCGCTCCCGAAGGAGAAAATCGTTATTTTGAATTAGAAGGAACTTGGAGTATATTAGAAGAAAACGGCGGAACAAAACGCCCAAAACTACCAGTATATATTAAATTTGCAGGCAGAGAAAACCCAACTCCTAAAACCCCATTAAAAGAAGAAGACATAAGGCATTTTTTATCTCTTTTACAAGCTCAACTACCTGAAAAAAATATTGCTGATATTCTTGAAGCAGCGAACACGCCAGACGAATTTTTTGATAACAATTACGAATACCTAGAAGAATATGGCTTTGACAAGCCAGAATCCAACATGTATTGGCATATTTTTCTTAATACTTTGATTAAAAAAGATATTTTGCATTATCTCGAACATAATGAACCTAAAGAAGAAATTGCGGCTCATTTATCTGAAATGATAAGAGATAAAAACTTAGGCTTAAGCGAAAAATACGACAAGATAAACGAAGGAGAAGAAGGTTTTGATGAAGAGGAGTTGACGAGTGATGTCTTGTTAAATTTCGAAAACGAATTAAAAGAACACGGGTTAGCACTGTTAAATATTGACACAGAAGGTGATTATTACGCTGTTTTTATTGTGCCAATAGAAGATGTTGAAGCTGTAACAACTGTAGCAAAACATTGTGGTTTTACAGTTCTGCTACCTAGTCAAAGTTAATCAAAAGTAGCTGGTTAGCTAAATAAATATTGTGCTTGAAATTAGATTCGTCATTCTTCTATAAACATTTATGAAAATTAAATTATAAGGGCGATCAAAAAACTTAAGCCAAGCGTTTTGCCCACTTAACGATTTCATACCATAATACAGAGACAGCCGCAATTCCGAAAGCAAAAAGCACTTGTGTGATTGACAGAGCTGAAAACCCTAAGGCTTTATGTAGCGGAGTGTATAAAAAAACCAATAACGCACACAAGGTAAGTACATTCACCGCCCACATAACTTTATCTTTAATCAGGCGTTTTATCGAAACAAAAATAGAATCATAGTTAGAACTATTAACTTGTACTAAAAACAAATTCGCAAGGATAATAATGCTAATGCCCATTGTGCGTGCTAAGGGAGCATCTTTTGGTTCTTGTGATAAAACATATAAATAAGTTCCAAAAGAGGCTATAAAAATAACTGCTCCTTGTATAACGCTTTTGAGTAATGTTTTTAAATTTAATAATTTGTCATTAAAATTGCGTGGTTTACGATCCATTATATTAGCTTCGGCGGGTTGACGTTCTAAAACAATAGAGCAAGTAGGGTCAATAATAAACTCCATAATAACAATATGCAAAGGAAGGAACAAAACATAGCTAGGCATTATGCCTAAAAGAGGTGCAAATAAAGCGGCGGCGGCTATTGGAATATGAATAGTAAAAATATATCCCACCGCTTTTTGAATATTATCATAAATACGTCGCCCGTCTTTAATCGTATCTACAATAGTAGAAAAGTTATCGTCCATTAAAATAATATCCGCCGCTTCTCTGGCGACTTCTGAACCACGCTTGCCCATAGCTATGCCTATATCTGCATATTTTAACGCTGGGGCATCATTTACGCCATCACCGGTCATAGCAACAATTTCGTTGTTATCTTTTAAGGCACGTACTATACGCATTTTATGTTCCGGAATCACACGAGAAAAGATATTGATAGTTTTAACTTTTTCACGCAGTTCAACATCAGTCATTTGTTCCAGCATATCACCGGTGATAATATTTTGACTATTTAACATGCCAATTTTTTTCGCAATAGTAGATGCGGTTATTCCATTATCTCCGGTTATCATGATAATACGAATGCCGGCTTTGTTACAAAGGGCAATATCATTTTTAATCGTTTCTCTTGGTGGGTCAACAAGCCCTATTAAACCACAAAAAGTTAGTGTGCAATCTGTTATTGAGGGTGGTATTTCTGTTTCGTTTTTTAATTTAGTGGTCGCTACGGCAATCACTCTTAAACCTTGTTCACTCATTTTAAGAAGCTGACTTTCTACATTTTGGCGTTCTTTTTCTGTTAATTGACAAATAGTGAGGATACGCTCAGGAGAACCTTTTGCGGCAATCAATATTTCATTGTCTCGTCGCCAAACATGCCCCATCATCTTAAGTGAATTAGTAAAAGCATATTCAAAAATAAGTTCACCTGTAAAAAGCTGGCTGGTAGAAATTCCAAGTTTTTCACAATAAGCAAGCATGGCCTTTTCCATAGGGTCATAAGTGTCTACTTCGCAACCAAGCCCCATTATTTCCGCCAACTCTTGATCATTATTATTCATTGCCCAAGTCGTTTGCACTGTCATTTGATTGAGTGTGATTGTGCCTGTTTTATCGACGCATAAAACCGAAATAGCCCCTAAAGTTTCAACCGCCGGGAGCTGACGTATTAAAGATTGTTTTTTTGCTAACCTCCAAGCCCCCATTGAAAGAAAAACTGTTAGGACAACAGGAAATTCTTCTGGTATCATCGCTATTGCTATGGTAATCCCAGAAAGAATGCTGTCTATCAGCCTATATTTCAAAATACTTTCTTCTAAGTTAAACCAAGTAACAATACTGACTAAAAAGAATAAAACAAAAGCAATAATAGCAGAAAACTTAACTAGCCCACCGATTTGTTTTTGAAGCGGGGTTGGTTCATCAGGGGCGTTGCCAACTTCTGTTCCAATTTTTCCATATTCTGTACTCACTCCAATTTTATCAACTTGCACAAAAGCTGTTCCTTGAGAAACCAAAGTTCCGGCATAACAATAATCTTTACGCCAATAATCATTAGCATGAGCATTATTTGCAATAGAGTTATTGCTAAAAGTTGCTTGAGTTTTTTTATCGAGCAATATCTTTGACTGTTCAGGCTCAGGGCTAATTGTAGTCTTCCAAACACCTTCTGATTCGCCAGTGAGAGATGATTCGTCAACGCATAAATCGTTGCATTTAATTATAAAGCCATCAGCCGGAATTTTAACACCTTCGTGAATAATCATAATATCACCGGGTACAAGATCGGTACTGGCGATTGTTATTTCCGTTGCGTCCCTGATTACAATAATATGTGGTGCTGATAACTCTTTAAGGGCATTTAAAGTTTTATCCGTTTTCCATTCTTGAATAATTGCTATACTAATTATCCCGACAACAGAAAGAAGCATGATAATACCGTCTGTAGGCTCACCTAAGATGAAATAAATACTGGCAGCAACAATTAACAATAAAAACATGGGTTCGCTAAGAATATGGAGTATTTTTTTAAAAAAACTGGTGCGTTTTTCTATACTTAATTCATTCTTACCATATTGTTCTTGGAGCTTTTGGGCTTCTATCGCAGTCAAACCTTTAAAATCAACGCGGTTATTTGTCATAAAATCACCCTGCACAGTATTTATTAAACATGAACTAAAAAATTTAAAGGACATTAGGCTGGCTTTGCCTGCCGGTGGATTTTGAGAAGCTTGCGTGGCTTCGGGGGTATAACCCTCGAAAAATATATTGCAAAAAGATGTTTGCATAGTCTAAAAAGTTATTATTTTATTAGCTATATAAATATCTATTTAAAAAACATAATAAAAGATTATCAGAGAGCCTACAGGTAGACAAGAAATACCTAAAGATGTTTTATTTTTTACATTATTCAATAAAATATATACAAAAAAGACTAAATCAAAATCATTGCATGAGTTATATATTTTTCATTGTGTCGCAGGAAAACTTAGCTTATGCGTGTGGTTAGAGCGTCTTCTTGGAACCCCATTAATACAATTACATACGATAGATAAAACAAAAGCTAACCAAGTTTAAACCACAGGGGCTATTTATCTTGGTTAGCTTTTTAAATAACAGTTCAAGACCATTGCAAAACTCCGTTTTGCGTGTCTTTTGGAGTGCCTTCATGTAAGGAAGATACTTTGAGCCTATTGTGCAATAGTCTCAGTTCGTTAAAATAACTAAAGCTTATAAAACAGTGATTATTATTTATAATGCACAGGGTTATTTTTTAGCCTTTTTTAAACTCTCCAATCAGGTCTTCTAATTTATTAATTTGTTTTGACAAACCTTCAACGGCATGACGCACTTCGTACATAGCGTCGGCTGTATCCATCGCAGTCATATTAATATCAGAAACAGAACGGTTAATCGCTTCACTTGTCGTTGACTGTTGTTCGCTGGCGGTTGCGATTGCCCTTGATTGATCGGCAGTATTGTCAATCAATTTTACAATCTCAGATAAAGCGACCCCTGAGTCTTCAACAGATTTTGAGACATCATTAATCGTTACTGTTGTTTGTTCCACACGACTGATACTGTGGCTTGTACTTTCTTGGATTGATTTAATGGCTTTGGCAACATCAGCTGTGGAGTGCATAGTTTTTTCAGCTAACTTACGCACTTCATCGGCAACAACCGCAAAGCCCCTTCCGGCTTCGCCGGCTCTGGCGGCTTCTATCGCCGCATTAAGAGCCAAAAGGTTGGTCTGATCAGCAATATCTGAAATAACGCCCATAATTTGATTGATTGCCGTAGTATGTGAGTTTAAAATGTCCATATCTTTTTTAAGATTAAGAGACTGTTCTTGTAAACGCACCATTAACGCCGAAACATTCGCCACGGTATTTGCACCGCTTAAGGCCTTTTCTCTGGCATTGGCAGCAACAGTCGAAGCATCTTCGGAATTATGAGCGATCTCCAAAACAGAAGAGTTCATTTCTTCCATTGCCGTTGCGGTTTCTGCCACCAATTCGGTTTGCCTTTTTGTGCCTGCTTCTGACCTGAAAATTTGAGAAACTAAAGCTTCAGAAAGTTCACCAATATCTGAAACTATTTGATCAAGATGAACGGCAGCCGTCTGCATTCCTTCTGCTTTAGCACGTTCAGCGGCTTTTTTCGCCTCTTCTGCTTGAGCAAGGAAACGCTTTGCTTCTTCACTTTCTTTAACTGCCAAGGCGGTGGCTTCACTTGCCATTTTTTTATTTTTTTCAATATTATCCGCCGCTTCGTTTAACGAAAGAACCAAAGGATACATAGAAGCACTTGAATCAGGGTCTAAACGCTCAACTAAACCATCACTCCCAAGCTTGGCAGAAAACGCAATACACGCTCTCATCGCTTTAAGGTCGCTTCGGGTGATAAAATAACCAACAGCGTAAATCAAAAATGTTGAAAATAAAAATGTAATGATTGCAATGCGTTTATGCATTTTTAATTTTTGAGACGTATGTTTTTGAATTGCCAGATAACGCTCGCTCATCAATTTATCTAAAGTGCTAAAATCCGCCCTAAAGGCGTTAGCAAAAGGAGTCGCCTCTTTTTCATAAATTTTATAAATATTATGACGCTCATTAATCGGAGTTTGTTCAAGTTTTCGTATAATGTCTTCACCACTACCGATAAACTTCGTAGCCGAGTCTCTTGCTTTACGAATAACCCCTAATGTATTGTTATCAAAGGGCGTTTGTTCAAGCCTGTCAAAACGTGCTCTGTTTTCTCTTGCCAGCTCTTGTAATTTGGTCAGATTTTTTTGCAAATCACCGCCTAACATGCTATCTCTGGTTAAACGGCTTATATAGTTAATATCACGAGATATTTCTAAAGTCGCAATTTTTCCCGCCGTATCAACTTGAAATAATTTTTCATTATCATCACTAATATCATTTACTGCAAAAATAAACAGCAACGCGGTAACACCAAGTGCAAAAGCACCAACAGAAAGAGTAAAAAGAAATTTTCCGGTTAAACCAAAGCGATACATAGAACCTCCGTACTTAAGTAAAAATAATTACACGCTACAAGCACCAAGAAATCACTCTATTTCCTAATTATCATAATAATTCTATACGCTTTCATATTAGTCGTCAATTAAAACCAAGAAAAAAAAGAGTATATATTTTAGACAGTAAACAAAAAAAAATACTCAAAATATCTTAAATGCCTTAAATAATATAGAAACAAAAATATAGAAGATGCTGAAGAAAATATAAGCCCTAGTCTTTTAATTGTTTTGATTTTAAATTAAAAGATTTTACAAGGTGCAAGTATAAATATAATATTGAGGAGGCTCAAAGTGGCTTTCGTCAGAAAGACACTCCCAAAACTACGAATAAAGAACGCAAAACAGAGTTTTGCAATGGTCTTATATTGTTACAAAACTAAGCCACGAGATTAAAATATGACTAAAAGTGTAAAAATAGCCGACGACTGGTATAAGCTTTTAAAAGATGAATTTGAAAAACCCTATTTTTTAAAACTTAAAGAATTTGTGCGTAATGAATATTCCACAAATAAAATTTTTCCGAGTGGTAAAAATATTTTCAGAGCCTTTGACTTATGCCCTGTTGATACTCTCAAAGTGGTAATCATCGGACAAGACCCTTATCACGGCGAAGGTCAAGCAAACGGGTTATGCTTTTCCGTTTCAGACAAAACACCGCTTCCCCCATCTTTAATCAATATTTTTAAAGAAGTCGTCGCCTGTGGATATTCGCAACCTAAAAGCGGAGACCTCGAACCTTGGGCAAAGCAAGGGGTACTTATGTTAAATTCCGTTTTAACGGTAAGAGCCCATAGCGCCGCCTCTCACGCCGGAAAAGGCTGGGAGCTTTTTACAGATGCAGTCATTGCCAAGCTAAACGAAAATAAAACAGGTTTGGTCTATATGCTTTGGGGGGCTTACGCACAAAAAAAAGCAAGCCTTGTAAACGCCTCAAAAAACCTTATTTTAAAAGCGGCTCACCCTTCTCCGCTTTCTGCTTTTAGAGGCTTTTTGGGCTGTAAACATTTTAGCGAGGCAAACAGCTATTTATCTCAACCGATAAATTGGTAAAATTACGCTAACGGTTTGAGTAAACAGCAAAGATTAATCACGAACAAAAAGCTTTTTGAAACCACTAAAAATTTATTCACCCAAGTTAATCAAGTTAACCAAGTTAACCAAGTTCATTAAGCCCATCAAGCTCATCAAGTGAAGTAAAACAAACACAGTTGCGCCCCTTTGCCTTAGCCTGATAAAGTGCCTTATCGGCTGCTTTAACGCCATTTCGCAAAAGCTGTTCTATACTACAATTTGCAGAGGTAGATTCTTCACAAAGATCCACCACACCAAGACTCACCCTAAGCGGAATTATTGTTCCATCAGACAGAGTAAAGGGATTATTTTCTATTGTTGTTCTAATACGTTCTGCCGCTTTTACGCCTTGTTCTTTATCCACATCGGCAAACAAAAAAATAAATTCCTCTCCGCCAAAACGTCCCATAATGTCTGATTGGCGAAGGCAGGGCAAGCTGTTGTCAACAATAGATTTAAGAGCTTTATCCCCTTCAGTATGTCCGTAGTTATCATTAATTGCTTTAAAATAATCTATATCAAGCATACAGATACAGCTACTACGCCCACCACTTAACGAGTGTTTCAATTTCGCAATGGCCAAAGAAAAAAACGAACGCCTGTTTAAAGCCCCGGTCAAGGGGTCGTGTTGAGCCAAATATTTATAATTCGCTTCGCTTTTTTTCAATTCCTGAATGGCAATGCTACGCTTACGGGCTTCTTCTTGTAAAGAGATTGCAAGATTAAGCAAAGACTCTTCTTTTTCTTTAAGAATATCAATTGTGGTTGCAAGTTGAACGACCATACTGTTAAACGCGTCAGAAAAATCGCCCATAAAACTAACACGTTGGGAATAATCACCTTTTTCAACCTGTTGAACCTTCCAAACCAAATGACGTAAATTAGCTTGTAATGCCTTTAAAGATCCGGCTAAAAAACCACGCACAACAATAGGCTGAGACATTTCACCCTTAGCAAACGACTCAACAGAGTCCCTAACGCCCAAAGCTGTTTCATGAAAACGAAGAAAACGGTCATCATGAGCATATTCATCGGGAATTTGAGGCGTAACGGGAGAGTTTAACAGCTGTTCCACATATCCGAGAACTTTATAAACATCATCAGAAAGCAATTTATCGTCCATGCCGACTTATTTTTCTCCTTGAGCAGAAAAACGACAGGTTCTTCCCCCAATACACCAACAGTCGATTTCACGTACAGTAAAAGGTTTACCCGTGTGTGATTCTAAAATTCCCTGGATAAAGCCTTCGTCATAAACGCAAATCTGTTCATTGGAATCAGGCAAACCCGAACAATCAAGGTCTTCATCAACGCTTAAAGTAAAACTCAAGTTATCAATATTTACGTTTTCAACACGGAAAATACCTATACCCAAGCTTTTAAATTGCTCTTCTATTTGTTTAACAAGTTCAGGCACATCGGCACACTTGCTACAAAATTTGTTATAAAACTCTTTGCCCGCCAAATTGCCGGCTTTACGAAAAAGTTCGTCTGTTTGTTCAACGCCGTAAGTGCTTGCAAGCACATCACGCAAAGTATATTGCAACAGCCTATAAACTTCAATTCTCGTATAAGGTCCAAGACTAGGACGTGCGGAATAAATATTTTCGCCTATCAAATCCCATGAAAAAGTATATTTTTTGTTTATCATTTTTTCCTCTCAACTCCCTTTAATCGACTATAAAAAAACACTAAAAAATTATTTAACCTCAAAATTGTTTGAAACACGCCCAACCAGAGCTTCAGACGGAGTTAAGACGCCTTCTCCCTCTTCCCACGCCGCCGGACAAACGTGATGAGGGTTTTTATAAACGTAGGTATAAGCCTTCATCTTGCGTAAAAGTTCGGTCGCATTTCTTCCAACATTATAATAATTAATCTCGGAACCCACCAAAATACCCTCAGGGTTTATAATAAACGTTCCTCTTAGTGCTGTTCCGGCGTCAGAATCATAAACGCCAAAATAACTGGCAATTTCTCCGGTTGGGTCTGCACCCATTTGGAATTTTATATCATGCAAAAGCTCTTCGGCTTTATACCAAGCAAGATGTGAAAATTTAGTATCTGTAGACATAGACACAACTTCCACATTATTTTTTTGCAACTCACCATAACAAGAAGAAATATCATAAAGCTCAGTCGGGCAAACAAAGGTGAAGTCAGCAGGATAGAAAAAGAGAACAAGCCACTTTTGAGCTAAAACATACTCAGAAAAACTATGTTCTTCAAATTTATCAACATCAGGATTATAAGAACTAAATTTAAAATTTTTAATCAAAGTTCCAAGCTGTAAGCCACTGGAAGTGCAAGTATTAATATTGACCATTTCAAACCTCATTAGCTAAAAGCATAACATAATAAATTAGAGTAATCTATTTTTCTCAGAGATACAAGAAAAAAGAATTCAACAAACATTAGCTAAAAAATATAACTCACTAAAAACATTATGCATATAAAGATTTTTTGGCAGATTCCGCCTCTTGTTCCAAACGAAATTTCATTTCCGCAGAAATATTTAAACTTGAGGCAAGACCATCTAGATAGCTACGCTCCATAAAGTGGTCAACATCAACAATTAGACAAGAGATTTTATATATATCATAAGCCTCTTCCTGATTTGTAATTTTTGAAGCAATAGACGCAGGGTCAAGAGGCTTGTTTAATAAACTTTCGAGTATGGCACTTTGCTCTTGTCCGGGATACAACTTTTCCAAGGTGTCATAAATTCTGCTTTTTTCTTCATCATCAATATGTCCGTCGGCTCTCGCCGCAAACACCATCGCTTCAACCAATACATCTGCGGTTTGAGAGGCTGGTTGTGCTACGGGAGGATTAACGCCTGATTGAACCGGTAAAGGCGTTTGATTTTGCACATTGCCATTATCTGAACCTTTTTGAGACCATTTTTGATAAAATTGCCATGCAACAGCACCAACGGCAGCCGTTCCGCCAACAACCAAAGCACCTTTCGCTACTTTTTTTGCTGTTTTTCCAGAAACAAGAACTCCGAGTAAACCGCCCAAAGCCCCGGCTCCGAGTAAGCCACCAAGGTTATTGCCTCCAAGCATGTCTTTTACACCGCTAGCACCGCTATTGCTCATATTTCCTATAGTTTCCTGTGCTTTTGTTGTTATATCTTTTAAAGCCGGGTTATTAAGAATAGTGTCAAAAATGTTACTCATTATTTTGCTCCTTATTTTAAGAATATTATATTTTACAGTATGTGTTGATTACTGCTCTGTCAAGTACGCCCATGTTTTGCTCTCAAGCTAATACAAAATAAAACCATCACTATTTTTATCCTTGTCTTGAGACTATTGCACAATAAGCTCAAAGTGGATTGCGTCAGACAGACACTCCAAAAATCATGAATAAAGCCACTAGTCTGGCTTTGCCTGCGAGTGGCTTTGGGGGCTTCGGGGGTATCCCTCGAAACGATATGACACTAGGCGGGCTTTGCCTGCGAGTGGCTTTGGGGGAACAAGGAAAAATTAATTTCCCTGTAAAATTAGTGGGTTTTGCAATGGTCTTATCTTAATATAAAGCAAGATGGCTTGACACAAACACAATCAAATAGCATACTAGAAAATATTTACATAAAACACCTCTTAACACGCCAAGATATCTGTAAATAACACATACTCATCAAAATCATCTTACTACATTTGAGATCAAAAGGACTCTACGTTTATGAAGCACCTATATTCTACAATGAAAGCTCGCCATAGGCTCCAGTGGCTTTACGCCTCGGTAACTATCATAATTCTCGCCCTTGGCTGGAAGTTTCCAATTTTGGGTTATTTGGTTCTTGTGGCTATTACGGGCGGAATAATTTCCGGTTTTATTGCCGGTCGTTGGTTTTGCGGAAACCTTTGTCCGAGAGGCGGTTTTCTTGAACGCATAATCAGCCTTTATAGCCCGAACAAACCCGTTCCTCTTTGGTTTAAATCTACAAAAGTGCGTATAGGCGTTATCATTTTTCTCTTTTTTATGATTGGCCTAAACGGAAGTCGAGACCCGTTAAATTGGGAACATTGGGGTTATGTTTTTTGGCTGATCTGTTTTGTAACCACAGTCTTCGGTGCAATTGTAGCATTTTTTTGGAATGCCAGAGCATGGTGTTGCATTTGTCCAACAGGAACCATTCAAAGCTTTCTCGGTGGCGACAAATATCACCTCGAGGTTGATAAAGACGTCTGTATAAGCTGTAAAAAATGTGAAAAAGCCTGCCCCATGCACCTCTCAATTATTCAGGGAAAAACCAAAAACTCTCTGCCACATACTCTTTTTTCAAAAGACTGCCTGCGTTGTAGCGAATGTGAAGCAATTTGCCCCGTTCAAACCTTACACTTTGAAAAAGGGAAATTAAAAATTAAAGAAAACACCAATATCGAGACAAAACCCAAAAATTAACAGTGCTTTTTCACTTCAAAAAAACACTTGTTTTACCTCAATGTAAATCTTATTGTTTACTTTTTAAAAGATAAATTTTATCAGATTTTATCTTTTACTTAAGTTGAGGTTTTTATATGAAATATAAGATTGTTTTATTGATCATGCTCTTCCTTGTTATTTTCCAAGGCAATGCGTATGCCGTTGACCCTAAAAACAAAAACGATCTTGCAACGGAAAGCGTAATATGTGCATCTTACGCCACAATTGTGGAAACTTGTTTAAAAGAAAGAGGCAACCCAATTCTCTCAAAACAATATGGTGATTTGGCAAATTTATTGTTTAGCGTCAGCACTTCTCTTTCTAACGAAAAAATCACAAAAAAACGTTTTGAACAGTATAATCAAGAGATTATGAAGCTTATAGGCGGAAGGTGTGAAGACGTTACAAGAGCAATCAGTAAATATGACACTCAATGCCTCACCCTAGCCAAAAACGTTATAAAATACAGCAAAAAATAAAGAGTCTATAACGTGTTTAAAACTTTTGGCAAATATTCCGTCATAACCGTCTTGATTGTTTTAATAACTTATTTTTTACTCGCTTTTATCTTGACCTTTATTACTTATAACTCCGATAAAAAAAATCAAACAGTTCTAGAAAGTTCCAATCAAGAAGCAATAAAAATCTATCTGCTCGATAACGGCTTTCATCTAGATTTGGTTTTGCCGTGCTTAGTTGAAACAAACAACTCTGATCAGACTGAACTAATTAATTTAATTGATATTTTTTCAGGGACAAACCCCAATAATTTAAGCCAAAAAGAATTAAAAATTTTACAAGAACAAGATTTATTGTCTGATTATTTTTGTCAATATTTAATCATTGGTTGGGGACAAAAAGATATTTTCATGAAAGAAAGTAGCTTAAGCGAAATTCCTCTTTGGGATTTATTCAAGGTTGTTTTTGCCAACTCAGAAGCCGTGATTAGAGTTTACGAATTGGAATATACTCCAAAAGGCTTACAAGAACTTTATTTAAGCAAAGATGAATATATAAAGCTTATAAATTTTATAAAAGCTTCACTCAAATATGATAACGACAATAAACCCGTATTTTTGGAAAAAACAAAAAGCGGTGCAAACTTTTACCAAAGCTCGCTCTCTTATAATTCCATATATACCTGTAACCACTGGATAAATTTATCTTTAGCAAATGCCGGCGTCAAAGTTCCTCTTTGGAGTCCTTTTATTTACGGAATAAAACATCAGCTAACAAACTAAAATAATTAAGCTTAATCAACTATAAACAGTTCAATAAAATAGTTACACGGAATTATCTTCTATTGAGATTATTGCACAATAGTCTCAAAGTGGCTTTCGCTAGAAAGACACTCCTAAAAACACGAATAAGGAAAATTTAATTTTCCTGTAAAATGAGTGATTTTTTGTGTTTTAATTCGTTTTATGCTATGTGTATAAAGAATAAAACGATAAAAAAAAGCACGCAAAACGGAGTTTTGCAATGGTCTTCTCTTGTTATTTTCAAAGTAAAATTTTATAATCAAACAATAAGGCAACAAATCAAATTTTTACTTACGTTAATTTAAAAAGCCATAACTATTAAAAAGCAGGTAAACCGCCTTGGACAAAAGCTTAGAAAATTTAATCGCCGAAAGTCAAAAGATTGTATTTTTTGGTGGAGCCGGCGTTTCTACTGAAAGCGGAATTCCCGATTTTCGTAGCGTTGACGGTTTGTACAGTCAAAAATACAAATATCCTCCGGAAAAAATACTTTCCCACAGTTTTTTTATGGATAATACTCAAGAATTTTATGAATTTTATAAAAACAAAATGATCTGTCTGACTGCAAAACCCAATCAGGCCCATCTTGCCCTTGCCACTTTAGAAAAGCTCAACAAACTCACCGCAGTAATTACTCAAAACATAGATGGTCTTCATCAACTTGGCGGAGCTGAAAACGTTTTTGAGTTGCACGGTTCGGTTCAAAGAAATTACTGTATGCGATGCAACAAATTTTATGATGTGAATTTTATTTTGAACAGCCTTGATATTCCAAGGTGTGAGTGTGGCGGAATTATTAAACCCGATGTTGTGTTATATGAAGAAAGCCTTGACGACGGCGTGGTTAGCTCTGCGATTAAACATATCAAAAACGCAGATATGCTGATTATTGGCGGAACTTCTTTGGGTGTTTATCCCGCCGCCGGACTGATCGACTATTATCATGGGAATAAGCTCGTTCTGATTAATAAATCTTCTACCCCCATTGACGCTCAAGCCAACCTTGTTATTAATGACAGCATAGGAAAAATTTTGGGTGAAGCCGTTACAAGTTACCTTGAAAATCAGGCTCACAGATAATTCCCGATAAGTCCTGATAAGTGCTGACAAGTCTTGATAAGCCCTAAAACAGAATACTACCCCGACAAAACCTGTTTGGGCTATAGCAAGTATATGCTTAAAACCTTGTTTTGAAAGAAACAGCGAAAATCATGGTGTAGGTTACTCCTTAAAAAATATTTAAGGAGTTTTTTATGCAAGAGAAAGGGATACTTTTAAATCCACACTTTTTATCTTTACAGTATCAAGACGCAGGCGAAGCGAAAAGCACGGAAGCGTTTTTGCGTGAAGAAGTTTTTGGCAAAAAACAGACTACCATTCCTCAACAGCTTGGAATATCAGGCGATAAAGTTAAAGCTTTAAAGCAAGCGGACGTTGTTGCCAATCGTTATAAACAGGGAGTCAATCAAAGTGCTTCTCCTTTAAGTTTAAAATTAGAATTTAATAACTACGGGAAATTGGTCAATAAACTCGAAAGTTCTGCGTTTGGCTTTAAAGAATACAAATATGACTTTGACAGCACGGGGCATTTATTAAACGTTTGGTGTAACGATAAATTACAAGAACAATATTATTATAATGAACTTGGACAACGCATAAAAAGCGTTACGCCAAGGCTCAGTTCAGAATATAGTTATAATAATTTAGGACAGTTAGTTTATTCCAACGCCGTTAGTTATGAATATGACAGTTTGGGGCGTTTAATATCCAAACAATATAAAGGAAAAAAGACAACTTTTGAATATAAAAATCCACGTTATCACACGCTGTTAACCAAAATAGTTTTAGAAAACAGCGACTCGATTCAATATCTGTATGACGGAATTATGCCCGTTGCAAAATATCTAAACGCTATACTCACAGAGCGTTACATTTGGAAACACCCTTATCAGCTCTTAAAGTGGCAAGATTGTATTCACAATAAAGAATATCAATTTGAATATGCCGATAAACGCTCCCCCGTGGCTGTTTATACAAATAACCAACGTTACGCCTTGGGCTGTGATCAGGTGGGTTCGGTAAAAATTGTTTTAGATTATATGGGCAACTTGATAAAATATATAGACTATGATAGCTTTGGCAATATTTTAGCGGATAATAATAAGGCGTTTTTCATACCGCTCGCTTTCGCAGGCGGACTGCTCGATAAAGATACGGGCTTGTTACATTTTGGTTATAGGGCGTATGACTCAAAACTCGGGCGTTTTATTGCTCCCGACCCTTTGGGCGATACGGGCGGCGACCATGATTTATATGATTATTGTGTTGATGACCCTGTTAGTGCAAATGATTTTAGCGGGCTACAAGGTCAAAGAGTCTGGAACGAAAACGACCACCCTCGAGATGAAATTGGGCGGTTTACCTTTAAAGACGCTAGTGGAATAGATATTGGTAAAGTGCTTACAGAAATTAATAAAGGCAATCAGGAACAGAATAACAAATCAATGGTTTTTAAACCCAAAGAAAAAAATATAGCATTAATCAATGAAAAAGCAACGTTTGATAACTACCGCAGTGAACGATATAAAAGTGAATTAGGAGTTTTTGAAAACGGAGAAACAGCTTTTTATCAAGGCGGTGTAAGCAAAATCTTTGAAGCAACAAGCGAAGCTCCAAATTCTGGGGCAAGAATACTATATGGTTCATTTAAACCCGGAAGAGGTATTGGTGGTACAATGCTATCTTATGCAGATGAAGAGGGTAAACTAAGATTAACAGTTTATGGGAATGATAAAACAAAAGAGGCTTCTAGATGGGCTTTATTCCGTTGGAGTAAAACAGGGAAGACTCTAATAGGAAATCCAGATATAGACATACACGATTGGGAACGAGTAACTGATTTCAGAGAGGTAGAATATACTCATGAATTTCAAAATTTATATAGACAGTTTAATCTCTTTAAAAAACAATAAAAAGGATAATTAGTTATGTTTTTTAATCCAATATTAGACTATATCATTGGCTATACTGCGATTATTAGCACGATAGTTCTCATTGTCTTAATTATACGAGACAGACATTCTTATAAATGGTGGCAGTATATAGCCTCTTTGTTATGTTCTATTGCTTTTGTTGCTATATCTATAGGCATTGTATTGGCAGTACGTTCTAATTATCCCCTCACAAACTATACTGCGGAGGAATTGGTCAGAAGGATCTTCTGGTTCACTATTTATTTTTTGTGTTGCCAGATATTACTTTCTTATATCACGGGTAAATATATATTGAGAAATACTTTTAAAAAACTATTTTATAAGGTACATACTATTGTTACATTATATGTGGCTTTTTCTCCTGTAATGACAAAAGTCGTCAGACAAATAATTGGCTATTTTTCTCAATAAGGTTTAACAAGCTGACCCCAAACTCGGGCGGTTTATTGCTCCCGACCCTTTGGGCGATACGGGCGGCGACCATGATTTATATGATTATTGTGTTGATGACCCGGTTAGTGCAAATGATTTTAGTGGGCTACAAGGTCAAAGAGTCTGGAACGAAAACGACCACCCTCGAGATGATATTGGTAGGTTTATTAATAAAGAAAATATTGAAAATGTAAGAAAGCAATTATCTGTTGCTACAAGAAACTATAAGGCTGGAAAAAAGCTCGCTGACTGGATTGCGACTGGTGGATTATACTCAGCTGCATATCTTGCTGATAAAATAGTAGGTGGATTTAAAGGAGAAGAAAGCTATAAAGTACGTGACGGGGTAAAAAAAGCCTTAGAAATTAAAAAAGAAAAAACACTTATCAATGTAACCAAAGATATTATAACTAAATCTAAAAACAAAGATAAATAAAAAATTAGGATAGTATATGAAAAACACAAACCAACTGGTTTTTTATCGTTCTGTTTTTTACTTGTATATAGCAAGCATCCTATTTATTGGCATAAGCTTGTTTATGAGCTTTCATAGCTTCGGCAATAGTAGTATTCTTTTTTTAATTTTAGAATTTATCATTTTATGTTGGTTTATTAAATTTCCATATTTAGGGTGGATATGTTTAAAAAAGCAACAGCAATGGGGATTTTTAGATTACACAGAACTCTGTAATAAATTGTCATCAAGCAGTATCAAGAGTGAAAAAGCTGATTTAAAATCTTGTATTTGGATTGTATCCAAAAGAACAACCAAAGCTTTAATTACCTTTATTGTCGCAAGTATAGCATATATTGTGTATTTTGTTTTAGATGAAAATCAAATCACTTTGTATTATGACACCTTAATTTTTTGTATCATTATTATATTGTTTTTATACAGTCTTTTTCAGTTTATTATTTCACTTGTTGAAAGTTTTTAGCTGTTTTTAAAACTAGGGTATAAATTATGTTTGTAATAGATGCTGTTATAGAATTTATTTTTTCACTTATAGTTGTGTTTGTTTCAGGACTTTTTTATACCCTTTTTTATTATTCACCTGCTAGATTATTACGCACTTTAGTTTTCAAAACAGATCTTGAGACCCAAGAACATGATACGTTTTTTGCTAAATTATTCTGGGTTGTTATTGATGTGCTTAGTTGGGTAGTGCTGTTATATTTGTTATCTCTGCTTTTTGCATAGTTATTTCATGTAACACTTTGTTAATACTTTACTTGACCATGATTTATATGATTATTGTGTTGATGACCCTGTTAGTGCAAATGATTTTAGCGGGCTACAAGGTCAAAGAGTCTGGAACGAAAACGACCACCCTCGAGATGAAAGCGGTAAGTTTACAGATGAAGGAGAAACTAAGAATGAAGAAACCTCTGAAACAAGTTATCCCCCTATTCCATGGTATATGCCTTGGTGGATTGCTCCCTATGGACACCCGGAAAAAACGGCACGTCTTGAAAGTATAAAAATAGGCATGAAAGAACGGGCTCATAAATTTGCAGCCGGTTTTTTAGAAGTTGACGAGTTGCCTGTGCCAACACTGCCTAACACAGTTCTTAACCCAATTATACTTCCGAGTTATAAAAGGACACATATGAGTGATAAATGGAACAAAGATGGTACTCCACGTGAATAAATAAAACTTGAACAAACATCATTTTCTTAGATTTATTTCAGGTGATACACTTTATGTTTGGGTATCACCTGAATATGCTAACAATAAATAGGTATTATAAGAGGTAACAAACTATGCTTTTCGGAGTTGTATTAGATTATGTTATTGGCTATTTTGTTATAGCGATTATGGCAATACTCATTGTCTTAATAATACGAGACAGGCATTCTTATAAATGGTGGCAGTATATAGTCTCTTTGTTATGTTCTATTGTTTTTGTTGTTGTTTTTTTTATCGCTTTTTTAGAGATGGTGAATAGATTTTTTGCAGGATATGACCATGCTTCCTTGCCTATCATGATAAGATCTCCATATTGGGGAGTTATTTATTTTGCCTGCGTTCAGACTTTATTCTCTTATATTATGGGTAAATATATATTAAAAAATACCTTTAAAAACTTGTTTTACAGAGTGCATGCCATTGTTGCGTTATGCCTCTTTTTTGAACCTACGGTCGCTAAAGTCGTTAAGCAAATAATTGGCTATTTTTCTCAATAAGGTTTAGCAAACTGACCCTATAAGCTCAAATGATTTTAGCGGGCTGTTCGCTTTTTCTGTTTTCACTAAACTGATTAAAAAATTATTGTGGGATTATGCAATACTTAAAAAGCTATTAAAAAGTAAAAATAACAAATATAATTTATAAACAGTAAATAAAAGAGGATACGTTATGCATGCTGGTTTTCAAGACACTACTCAAAACAAAATAATCGATGATAACACCCTTGAGACAGAACAAAGTTTAGTTTCTTTTATCTTTTTAACGATCATTACTTTGGGTTTTTATAATTATTATTGGCTACTAAACTTAGTCAAAAGGCTTAATAAGTTACAGCAAAAAACAATCTGCTCCCCTTCTCTTGTGATTATTTCCGTGTGTTTATCTGCGTGGTGGGGTGTTTTATACACCGCTCAATTTATTTTTCATTACACTCAATATAGCTCAGCTGTGGAATTACTAGGGCTTATCAACAGCCTTTTGGATCTGTTTATTCTCATAAAAATAAAACAAACTTTATTAAGCTTAGTTAAAGAAAAAAGGTCTCATCTTCAAGTGCTTTGGATAGTATTGTTCCAAGAATATTATTACTATTATGTAATTAGAAAAACAGTGAAAAAAAACGAAAAGCTCTTATCAAACGCATAAAGAACTTTAAGGTTCTTGCCAAACTAAGCTCTACGGCTCAGTTCTACGATTAAGTTTTAAAATTAAGTTTTAAAATTAAGTCGGTTGGCAATTTTTGCAAAGAATGATATGCACTTTAAATTATAATTATCTTTTGAAAACAGACAGCAACTTTGCAACTTAACTATTTTTTATCACATTTTGTTAATTGACATATTGAAATTTTTGCCTGTTTTGCAAATTAAAACCCAACTTTAATAACAAACAAACTCATAAAGAAAAGATGTTAACCTTATGATACTCGCTCTTTTGGTTCTTTCTGTTATAGGCATGTTCTTGCTGGTTTCAGGCAGGTTTTTTAATTCCAGAGATTTTATTTTTGTTGCCTGTTATATTCCTGCGTTAGTGTTGTTTTTAATCGGAAACGATATGATCTGGGACAAACTGACTCCCGATTCTTATCAAGGTGATTTTATTGAAACCTTTTTGCCCCTTATTACCGTGCCTATCGGGGTTGTGGGTTCCACACTCTTATTGGGCTTATCTATGCTCGTTGGAACGCTCACGGTTGCTTTAGTCAGTTTTTTCTTTGATACACCGCTTAAATCACCTTTTCGTAAAAAAACAAAACAAGCAAGCGATTCTAATGAACAAAGTTCAACACCTTCCCCAAATGAACCAAGTTTGTCCCCTAATCGAGAGGTAAAAACTTCCCCGCCTGATTATAAAACACCAACGTCTGCACGGTCTTTTTCTATTTTTCAATTTCGTATTGCAGGACTAATAATTATATTGATTTCTGTTGGTGGTTTATTGCTGATTAAGACTTACGAAAAACATGTTCATACAACACACGAAGCAAAAATAGAGGCAACGCCTGCCGAGTTTTTTTCGGGAACAGCCAGCGAACAAGACCTTGAGCTTGCTTTTAAAGAAAAGCCATTTTTATGTTCGAAAAAATATGGGGCTGAGATAGAAGGCTTATTTAAAAACAATCAGCCCGAACGTGCAAAAATTTTTATTCAAACTCTAATAACACATTGTAATAGATATACTACCGCACATGAAGATTTTGTTAGCAGTTTTAAACAAAATGGTTCAATTTTAAGATTAGATGAGTTTCTTTCGGAAAAGATACTTGATGATCAAGACATCTTTCGTGATTTTGCATATTACCTAAACAATCATGGCAACCTTGATGAGTTAATGAAAATATTTTCTCACTATCACGCCCTTGCTTTAAAAGGCGACGAGGAAGCACGCTCACTTCTTGACCAAATGTTATCAATCGCTTGGAACAACACTGATTTTTTGATGCGTGTGCGTGCTTATACGGAAAACAATCCTTCGGCTTATCTTTCTGATTATTATATTGCTAGTATTAGTAGCTCCATGTTGTTTAATGGAGCAATGAAACTAAAACCCGAAGCACTAAAGCTCGCTGTTGAAATGGGTTTTAACCGTGAAAACACAAAGGGTGGCTCTGTTCTTTTTGGCTTTGTGAGGCAGTATGGCAACGCAGTTATTATTAAAAGACTTATCTCGGCGGGGGTAGATGTTAACGCACAAAATAGCGACGGAACAACCCCCTTGATGTTCTTAGTTAACGCCAAGAGAATAGATAAATTAGGAAATCCCGAAGCCAGCGACCAAACTTTAAGTAGCATTATGGATATTTTAATGCCTTTGTGTAATCCCTCTGCATATATAACGATGGGTGATAAAAATAATCTTTTACATTACGCCTGTCAAAACTTAAACTCTTCAGAAATTGCCAGCCCTCAACAAGATGAACAACAACGCTTGGAACTCATCAAATTGCTTATAGCTAACGGGGCTAACTTAAACCTTAAAAACAACAAGGGTCAAACAGCTTTAGATATAGCGAAATTAAAAAATAATACCCAAGCTGTGGAATTCTTAACCAAAGCCGGGGCAAAATAAAATTATTAAATTAAATATAACTATTGAGCATCATGAACAATTTTACTAACCTTTAATTTATAAACCTTGGATCATTAAACATGTTAAAACGTTTTTATATAAGTGTATTTGCTTTATTGTTCAGCTTATTTTTGTATATCCCTGCTTACAGCTCTAATAACGAAGAGTTGTTACTTGTATTATCCGAACGAGGCGATCTGGAAGGCGTCAAAAAAGTTATAGCTAACGGCGTTGATGTCAATGCTACAGATAAAAATAGTTATACGGCTTTAATAAAAACATTAACTAGTCCATATTTTAACCCTGAGGTGATGAGAACTCTTATAAAAGCTGGGGCTGATGTTAATGTTAAAGGCAATGACGGGTTTACCCCTGTGATGGCTGCTGCATATCTAGTTAAAAATCCTGATATTATTAATGAACTTATTAAAGCTGGTGCAAACGTCAATGCAAAACTCAACGATGGTCAAACAGCTTTGATGTTTGCGATGAACAGATATGACTCGAACTATAAAATAATAAAAACACTTATAGACGCTGGGGCGAACGTAAATGCTAAAGAGGAAAAGGGTGTAACAGTTTTAATGATGGCAGCAGACTACCAGCCAACTCAAATAATAAAAGAACTAATAAGAGCTGGAGCTAATGTTAATTTAAAAGATCGAGCTGGTTTTACTGCTTTAATACGTGCAGCCAGTGGGAATACTGACCAAAACGTTATTGTAGCACTTGTCAAAGCTGGGGCTGATTTGACTGTTAAAAACAACGAAGGCAACACAGCATTAATACAGGCATTGGCTTTTAACAAAAACTTTTTAGTCGCCAAGATTTTAATACAGCTAGGTGCAGATGTAAATGTCAGAAATTTCTATGAACAAACAGCTCTAATGTTATCCGTGCAACGCCCTGATCCAACCGTAACAACTGAATTGCTTAAAGCCGGAGCGAATATAAACGCTAAAGACAAAAATGGAAATACAGCTTTAATGCTTGCAATGGGACATTATAGCGATACTTTTCTTTATTCAGACGATGAGTATCAGGAAGATCAACCTAAAGAAGCCAATGTCAGCCTTTTTATAAAACCCAAAGTAATAACCACACTTATTGAGTTTGGGGCTGATATAACTCTTAGAAACAAAAATGGCTATACTGCTTTAGATATAGCGAAATTAAAAAATAATACTCAAGCTGTGGAATTCTTAACCAAAGCTGGGGCTAAATAAAATTATTAGATGAGACAGATAGTTGATTGAATTATCGGTTTATTTTATTGTTTACACTAAACATTTTTTATCCATGAACTTTATAAAAGGATTATAATATGTTAAAATATTTAAAGATTATAACTTTTGTATTATTGAGTAACTTTTTATTTTCCGTTTCTGCTTTTTCCATGAGTGCAGATGAATTTACAAAATTGTGTGAAAATGGTACGTTAGAAGAAGTCAAAAAAGCTATTGCTAGCGGGGCTGATGTAAATTCTAAAGCTAGTTTTTGGGGCGTGCCACCTTTGATGTTGGCAGTGGATAACAAACAAGACTCTGAAGCAATAATAAAAGAACTTATAAAAGCTGGGGCTGATGTCAATATTAAAGGCCCAAATGGTATAACTGCATTGATGTTGGCGTTAAATAACCAGAATAGTTTGGAACTTATAACTCGCTTAATTCAAGCCGGGGCAGAGGTAAACGCCAAAAGCGACGACGGAGCGGCAACGCCGTTACTCATGGCGATAGTGAAAGAGCGAGATTTAAGTATTATTCAAGCAATCATTAAAGCCGGGGCAAATGTAAACTACAAAACACCAAAAGGAATTACGGCTCTTATAGCGGCCGCCGAAGTAAACAAAGACCCTGCTGTTATTCAAACTTTACTCAAAAGCGGAGCAGATACAAGCGTTACAACCGAATATGGCGATAATGTTTTGTTGGTTGCGATTAGCAATAATAAAAACCCTGCTGTGGCTATTGCTTTAATTAAAGCGGGTTTGGACGTTAACCAAGCAAACCGTGTAACGCCGTTAATGCGAACTATAATTGACAATGCGGATATAGAAGTTTCAAGAGCCTTAATCAAAGCCGGGGCAAACGTAAACTCCCAAGAAGAACACGGAGTTACGGCATTAATGTTTGCAGCAAGCAACAAGAAAAAAGTTGATATGCTAAAAGAATTAATTAAAGCCGGGGCTGATGTAAATCTTAAAAATCAAATGGGCTGTTCGGCATTAGAAGTGGCTCAAGACAAAAATAATACCGAAGCAATTGAAGCCTTGCTCAATGCCGGTGCAAATTCTAGCGGTTGTAACTAAAAAGTTTTATTTCAAATTATGTTTCAAAATGTATTAAAATTTTAGCCTTATCAGGGCAAGCACCTTAATTTTTTTATGATTTTACTCTCATGAAATCAAAAAGTTACTATGCCAAAGAACGCAAAATAAACGTTTGCGACCTTCTTTATTTCGTTTGACAATTACAACAATAAACCGTGCTGCGTCCGCCAACTTTCATTGAACTCAAAAGGGTATTGCATTTTGGACAAGGCTGCCCTGCTTTTCCGTAAACCTGTAATTTATTTTGAAAAGCTCCGGGTTCTCCGCCTGCGGTTCTATAATCTTTAATCGAACTGCCACACCCTTTGATCGCCTCTTTTAAAATTTCTACCAAAACATCATGCAAGGTAAACAACTCTGCTGTTGTCAAGTTTTGCACCAAGGTATCAGGTTTGATAGAAGCTTGGAACAAAGATTCATCGGCATAAATATTACCTATACCAACAATAATTTCTTGGTTTAATAGCAAGGCTTTAATTTTTCCCTTACGCCCAAAAAAGGCAGAGGCAAAATCTTTATTTGTTATTTCAAGAGGTTCTAAACCAAGTTTATGCCAAAAATTCCAAGTATGAAGCTCGCTCGGTAAAACAAACTTACAATAACCAAAGCGACGCATATCATCAAAAAACAAACGTTTTCTCTCGTTATTTTCAGTAATTAGGTCAAAAAACAAACGTGTATGTTTATGCGGTGTTTCATCAAACGCCACAGGTAAAAGTCGCCCTGTCATTTTCAAGTGAAAACCCGCCATAACAGTCAAAGGCTCTTGGTTTTGTAAATTTTCCAGTTCAAGCAAGAGTAGTTTAGCCCTACGATAAATTCCGCTGATTTTTGTATTTTCTATAAGCGGAACAAGTTTAAGGCTTGCTTCGTCTAAAACTTTTGGGTCAACAATATTGACCTTAACAATTTGGGCATTTAACAATTCAGAACGTAAACCACGGGCAATCGTTTCTACTTCGGGTAATTCAGGCATTTTTTTTATATTGGGTAAAATTGTTCAAAGTAAATTTTATAAAATTTGGTTATAAAACTTTAACTATTTGGAATAACAATCTTAATTGTTTTTTGATTGCGTTTTAATTCTAAACTTAAAGCTTCTTTGTTTTGAAAGGCGGCTCTTCCAAATTTATGAATATCTTCCAAGTTGTTAACTGTTTTCTTGTTGATCTTTAATAAAATATCTCCGCTTTTTACGCCGGCTTTTTCCGCTCGTGAATTTGGTAAAACCTCTTTCACGAAAATTTTATTTGTTTTTGCGTTGTTTGTTTGCAATTCAAACTTAATACCTAAACGCCCTTGTGGCATAACAGGCAAGGGGTCTGCCTTAGTCAAAACAAAAAAGTCAGCGGCGGAAACATTTTCTTTTAATTCTTGTCCGTTTTCTCGCACAACGTTTACTTGCATTTTTTCAGGAAAATAAGGGCTAAAACCACCGTTAGGCTGATGAATAACTTTTTGCAAAGGTAAAATGCTTAAAACTTTTGCCTCCGGTTGCAATTCGTGAATACGTTTTGCTATCCCAAGCCCATACTCAACATGCCCGGCACCAACCAAAATAACCAAGGTTTTTTCTAATTTTTGTTTTGCGTCAATTGCTTGATGAGCCATAAAGGTATCCCAAAACGCCTGTATCTTTAAAAAACGCAAAAACTTTTCTTCGCTTTCAATCAAAGTAGCCTTGTTCTCGGTATTTTCTTTTTTATTTTGAGCCGACGCCATAGTCAACGCCATAGCCAAAGTCATAGGGTGAGCATTAAATATTTCTTTTAACTTGCCTTTTTGAGCTTCACCAACGGGAATAATATTCGGAACAAACATGCCTTTAGTTAAGCCAAGTTTTTGTCTTTCTTTGTCTGAGAGTTGGTTAATTGCCTTTGGTTCGCTTTCTCTTACTGCCTGAAGCAATTTTTTATTTGCATTTAAACCAAAAAGCGGAATATTATTTGTAAGTGCAAAGTTTAAAGGACTCGCATAATATTCTATAGGGAAACCCCAATTTTCAAGCCAGTTTATTTTTTCTGAAAACGCCTCAAGAGAAAGAGCTTTACCGTTCAAACCCTTACGATAAATTTTATAGAGCCTTTGATTTTCATTAAAGGGCAACATTTCCAGACCGATACCCATGCGAGCCAAATAGAGCTTTGAAAAATCACTATTTTCAACGGGTAAAGCTTTAATTTTTTCTGACAATGCTTTTATGATCAAACCTTGAACTTTGTGTTGTTCCAATGAAGTATGGCGTTCACCAATCAATAAATAATCAGCTTTGACTAACTCTGAGAGAAGCTTATCAAAACTGAGTTCATTGCCGTTTGCATCATAAAATCTATTCGTTTCTTCGGTATAAGGAACTGGCGAAACCTCTTGGCTTAACGCCTCAAGATTTTTATTGGAAGTTTTAACACAGGCACCACTCATCAATAAAAACAAAAATAAAAACAACAGTACGAAAAAATCGGAGAAAATTTTTATTGGCTCGTGTTTATTGATGAGTTTTTTTATGCCTAACATAAACTTATTAATCCCAAATTCTCTTGTCTTCAATAGGTTTTGAATTTACAGGTAAAGAACCCGGAGCCAAAACTTTCAAAGTAGGTCTTAATTTAATTTTTTCACGGAAAGTATGTAACAATTCATCTTCACGTTTAAAGGTGCTGGCTTCAACACATAAAGTAAGTTCATCAACACCACCGGGGTTAGTAACTTCAATTTGCCAACGTTTAATTTCTTCATATTTAGATAAGATTTGTTCAACCTGATGTGGATAAACAAAAATACCTTTAATTCTTGCAGTTGTATCAACACGCCCGACAATATTACCAAGCCTTGGGCTAGTGCGTCCGCAAGTACAAGGAGCTCGTTCTATAAAAGAAAGATCGCCCGTCGCCAAACGAATTAAAGGATAAGTTTTATTGAAAGCAGTAACGATAATTTCGCCGACTTCACCGTCTTTCAGCGGAATTCCGGTATCAGGGTCGCAAATTTCAACGTAAACACGGTTAGAAATATGCAGTCCGTTTTTTTGGAAACATTCATAGCCGATACAACCAACATCAGCCGTTCCGTAACCTTGGCGGATCACCATATCAAACATTTTTTCAAGTTGAGAACGCATTTTTTCAGAAAATTTTTCGCCGGTAACAAAAGCAACTTCCAAAAATAAATCTTTTCTGAGATTAAGGCGTTTTTCTTCGGCTTTTTGAGCTAAGTGCATCAAATAACTTGGAGTTCCGACATAGCCGGAGACTCTGAGTTTTTGCATTACGTCAAGCTGAGTTGCCACGTTACTCGGCCCTGCCGGCATAACGGCACAATTAAGGTTGCGTAGTGGCTCTTCAAACATTAAACCAGCCGGAGACAAGTGGTAGTTAAACGTAACTTGAACAACATCACCGGGGCGAAAACCGATAGAATAAAAAGCTTCGGTATATCCCCAATAATCATCGTGTCTGTCTTCAGGGTCAAAAATAGGACCGGGAGAAAGAAAAATACGTTTTAACTCTCCTATATCCTTAGTCAATAATCCCCCAAGGCGAGGTCCCATCGACTGTAAAAAAATCAATTCTTTTTTCTTTAAAATAGGAATATGTTTTAAGTCTGACAACTGTTTAAATTTTTCTACATTAAACTGAGCCCGATCAAAACGCTTTTTTACATCTTCAGAATAACGATAGCCGTAAGACAAAAGTTCCTTAAGCTGAATTAAATAGTATTGTTTACGCTCACTTTCGTCTAATACCTCACGGCGACTATAAATACCTTCTGTACGATCTTTGCGGGTCATTAATTTTCTCCAATATAAAATAAGACACTATTATTTAATTTTAGAATTGTAGCAATACTTAACGCTTTTTGCAAGAGTCTAAACGGGTTGCAAACATAAATTTAAAGATTAACTTTATATTAGTACATAATAAATAAAATAAAAATGTTATATACAAAACAGATAACAACAAAACAGCCTTAAAAACTGTTTCCACCGAGAACACAAAAAAATATAAAACAATTTTAAAACCAAGTAGCATGATTTGACAGAACTTTTATAAAACTGTTATTATAGACTATTGCAGAATAATCTCGTAGTGTTTTTTGTGCCTTAAAACGTTTTATGCTATAACATACAGAACATAAAACGATGACAAAACCACGCAAAAAAGAGTTTTGCAATAGCCTTTATTAATAACTTTCTTTCAAGCGATAAAATCAACACAGGTAAAAAACGATATGTCTTTTTTAAACGAAACACCCTCTGTTCTGGCTATTGCCGATAAAATACAAAACAACGAGCGTCTTAACTATAATGACGCTTTAACTTTATATAATGAGGCTTCTTTACACTTATTGGGCGTTTTGGCTCATCAAATCAGAATGAAAAAACACCCGAACAATATCGTTACTTATGTTGCCGACCGCAACATTAACTATTCTAACGTCTGTGTATGTGCTTGTCGTTTTTGTGCGTTTTTTCGTCCGCCTGATCATGAACAAGGTTATGTATTAAGCAAAGAAGAGCTTAAGGAAAAAATCGAAGAAACTATCGCCCTTGGCGGAACTCAAATTTTAATGCAAGGTGGACATCACCCTCACTTGCCTTTAAGTTTCTACGAAGATATGTTAAGTTATATCCGAAACGAGTTTCCTTCTATTCATATCCACGCCTTTTCACCGCCGGAAATATATTTCTTTGCCCAAAAAGAAGGAATTGATACAAAAGAAGTAATAAAACGCTTTATTGGGGCCGGTTTGCACTCAATTCCCGGTGGCGGAGCCGAAATTCTTGTTGATCGTGTTCGCAAACAAGTTTCACCCAATAAATGTCCGGCTCAAGACTGGCTTAATATCATGCTTGAAGCCCATGAACTTGGTCTAAAGACAACAGCCACCATGATGTTTGGACATGAAGAAACCAAAGAAGAACGCCTCGAACATCTTTTTGCCGTCAGAAAAACCCAAGATAAAAGTAACGGTTTTACCGCCTTTATTCCTTGGACTTTTCAAGCCGAAAACACAAATATTAATGTTCCGCCCACACCGGCTATGGAATATTTAAGAATTTTGGCTTTATCGCGTCTTGTTTTGGATAATATTCCAAACATTCAAGCGTCTTGGGTAACAATGGGGGCTCAAGTAGCCCAACTGGCTTTATATTTTGGTGCAAACGACTTTGGTTCTTTAATGATAGAAGAAAATGTTGTTGCCGCCGCCGGGGTTTCTTTTTCACTCTCCAGAGAAGACATTCACAAAACCATTATTGCCGCAGGTTTTGAACCAAGGCAAAGATATATGGATTATCAATTGGTATAATAACTTTATTATTTAAACCCTACACTCCCGTGAAATTAAGTTTATTGGTCGCCTCATATACCTATAATAAAACTTGTTTTTATTATAATCTCATCATTTAAACTTCATACTCTCACGAAATTAGCTTTATTGGGCGTCTCATATATCTATAATAAAACTTGTTTTTATTATAACTTTATTATTTAAACTTCATACTCCCGTGAAATAAACCTCTTTGGGTCGCCTCATATACTTATAATAAAACTTGTTTTTATTATAACTTTATTATTTAAACTTCATACTCCCGTGAAATAAACCTCTTTGGGTCGCCTCATATACTTATAATAAAACTTGTTTTTATTATAACTTTATTATTTAAACTTCATACTCCCGTGAAACAAACCTCTTTTGGTCGCCTCATATATCTATAATAAAACTTGTTTTTATTATAACCTTATTATTTAAACTTCATACTCCCACGAAACAAACCTCTTTTGGTCGCCTCATATACTTATAATAAAACTTGTTTTTATTATAACTTTATTATTTAAACCCTACACTCCTGTGAAATAAACCTCTTTTGGTCGCCTCATATACCTATAATAAAACTTGTTTTTATTATAATCTATTAAAAACCCTAATGCTCCCGTGAAATTAACTTTATTGGTCGCCTCCGGCGGGCACGGGCTTTATGTGAAGCCCTTTGCATTCCCCACAACAGGGCTGCCGCCCTGTACCCGCAAACGCACCACGCATTAGTTGATGCCTAATCGGCATCAAAAGTTTGAACGCACCATGGTTTCTTTTAACGGCGATTAAAAACGTAAGTTATTTGTGAAACAAATATAAAAATTTGTATTTATTATAATCTATTCAAAAACTAACGCTCTAACGCACCACGCATTAGTTGATGCCTAACGGCATCAAAAGTTTAAACGCACCATGGTTCCTTTTAACGGCGATTCCATGTTGGCATCTTAACAAATGACGTGAGTAAGCTTATTTTTTTTTGTAATCCAGTAAAAACTAATACTCCCGTGATATTAACTTTAAAAGGTTTTGGCTTTATCGCGTCTTGTTTTGAATAATATTCCAAATATTCAAGCGTCTTGGGCAATCTATTAACTATGTGGGGTGCTCAGATCGCCCAACTGGCTTTATATTTTGGAGCAAACGACTTATGAATTATCAATTGGTATAACAACAATTAAATCAATATAATATATAGAGAGATAAAATATTTTAAATTATATGATTGTAACATAACAATATATATGCTATGCTTTATTTTTAAAGGGAAACAATGAAACCATTGATAAATCAAAGCAAAGAAGTAAAATATGTTGAAAAAAAACAACCATAATTACAAACACTTGAAAAAGATTAGCTCATTTTCTTTTATTTTCATCTTTTACTTACAACTACTCATGGCGTTTTTATTCTTTGATTATAAACAAGTTTTTGCAGACCCCAAAAGCACCTCTGTTCTCAATCAAATTGTTACCGCCCAAAAAGATACTGAAACACCTGTCTTTAAAGCCAAGGTTATCGGAAAACTTCCCAAAGATGCGAGACATTTTACTCAAGGTTATTTTTTTATAGGCAACAAATTATATGAAAGCACGGGGCTTAAAGGTGAGTCGGCTTTATATCATATTAACGCCAAAACAGGTACAACAGTTGAATACCGCTGTTTAAGAGAATATTTTGCAGAAGGCGGAACAGAACTTAACGGACATATTCACCTTTTAACCTGGCAAGATAAAGTACGTTTTATTATAGACCCCAAAACCCTTAAAATAATTGAAACCAAACCGTTAAGCGGCGAAGGTTGGGGTATATGCAATGCAGATTTAGACAACACAAAACCATTGTTATGGTATAGCGACGGTTCAGCGACTTTAAGACTAATGAAAGTTCATAAAAACTTTGATTGGGAACAAATTAAACAAATTACCGTTTATGACCCCAAAGACAAAAAACCTGTTGATTGTTTGAATGAGCTGGAATTTATTAACGGTTATATTTTTGCAAATATCTGGAAAAGCAACAAAATCGCAATAATAGACCCCAATAACGTCGGTAAAGACGGTTTTGTACCCGTTATGGCTTGGCTTGATTGTCAAGACCTGTTTAAAGAACAATGTAATGAAAACAAACATAATATGTATTGGAACGCCGAGTCGTCGGTATTAAACGGAATCGCTTGGAATAAAGAAAAACAAAAACTTTTTGTTACGGGAAAACTCTGGAACAAAAGTTATGAGCTTAGCTTGCCCAACCTTGTGTTAGAGTCTGTGCAATAAAGTTTGAGATTTTATTAGAGGAATTAATGAGTAGTACAGCAAAATATCTCTTTACCATTTTACTTGTGTTTTCCGGGCTTGTTTGTTTGTATTACATCAACCAAAATAGGTTACACCCAAATGAAACCACAGAAGAACTTAAACTCGTAAACAATTTCCTCGGCTCTTCCGTGAAAAGCTTTGTCCCTGAGGCAAAAAATAAAACATGGCGAAAGATTCTGTCTAAACATTCTTTTTCTAAAGATCAAAGAATAGGTTTCAGAGCAGTGAACAACACAAATGAAGATTTTCTCTCAAAAGAGCTTGTTTTGCTAATCGAAATAGATCCAAAAGACTCTGCATACAGCAAGGTGCTTGCTGACAACAATATGCAAATCGACAGTTTAACTATAGGGTTGTATTTTTTAATTCCAAAAGATTCAAAAACACAAAATTATCAACTTAAAAAAACTACGCTGTGGGATATGACGAAAAAAAACCAACCTTTCATGGTCATTTTACAGGACGTTGATTCTTCGCAATTAGTAGCAGAGCTTGTTAACAACAAACCCCTAAGTTTACCGACAGAGATACTTTCTTTATTGCTTTCAAATTACAAATAAATAATACCGTAAAAAGACTTAACCGTTTGCTTGTGATTCATAGCAATAAGTTAAGAAACAACCCTTTTACGCCTCATTACTTTTTAACATATTCAAGGCAAGGTTCATCTCGCTTCTTAAGCGATTTTGCACGGAACCCCTCACAGCGGCACTAGAAGATGCGAACTGACCTGAGCGAATTTTATAAACGCTTTTGATTAAAGCTTCGCCAAGTTCGTTACTTGTAGCGATATTTACGCCTTCTTTATTTTCAAATTTGTCGGCGGCTTGATTAAAAGCTCTTGCAAAAATTCTGTTTGCACCAGAAGGACCATGTTGCACTGCCGTACTAAAAATTACTTCATGCATGGCAAGTGGCATGTTTTCAGGTTCTATTCCCGTTGATTTTGAAATAGCTCCAAGGGCGGGAAGGTAGTGGCTCGCTTGAATAAATTGCTCTTGCAAATTTTCAAAACGCTCAGGTTCACTGCTAGCAATTTGTTTCCAGACAGCCGGCATTTTTCCGGTGCGTCCGCCTGTGTTTGCCGAACCGGCGGCTTTCAACTTGCTTGCAATATCAGGAGCGACATCATCTAAAAAGTCAATAAAAGCGTCCATACTACCTACTCTTGAAGCTAATTGATACTTTCCGTAAGAAGTTCCGCCGGCACGGTCATAACCAATAGCGGCTATTCCGTCCCTGCCCGATTCAAATTTTGCAGCCAAAGAACCAATGCCCCCGCGTGAATTTCTTAATTCTTCAAGAAATTGATCGCTATCAGGGTTAAAACGTTGAGTGCTTTTTAACATATCGTTTAAGGCACTGCGAATAGTGGAATTTTTATTGAGTGTTCGTCTGTGTTGTCCGACTCTTACCGCCATTTCGCCACGTTCGCTTCTTTCCGAACCCGCTTTTTTTAATTTTTCATGAAAGGCATTTAAAAAAGGAGCTTGCTTTAAACCCGCCGATTGCAGATCGTCAATACCCATCTGAGACGCAAGTTCAGGGTTGGCAAACAAAGAATCGAGCGTTTTTAACGGATCCGGGCTTGACTGCATTACCTTAGCAAAGGTAGAAAGAGAATGAGCGTTTTTACGTTGCCCATCTGCATCGCTCACCATTTGTTCGGTCATAAAGTGGCGACCGGCGTTTTTTTCTGCCATTACTTGTTGTGTATTAAGCTTTTTCTTTTCTTTATTGTTCAAAGCCTGAATGTTTTCTTGTAATGAATCTGCAAATAAGTTATTGGAATTAGGTTGAAAAGAATTTGCACGAGAAGACGGACTAACCCCGCCGGGTAATCTTTTTGGCGTTTTAGACGCTAAATTTTGGTGTAAACCTTCTATATTAAATATCGTTTTATTATATGTCATAACTCAAAACTCCTTAACTTTATTGCCTAACGCTTTGTAACAACTATATTTATTTTAAATACTTAAAAATAACTCTACAACTTTTCTTTAATAAAAGGTATCTTGCTTAAACGTCAATATCAACGACAAGCAAAAACTGTTCCCATCTATATTTATACTATAAAATCATAGATGTTATTACTAATAACACAATAAAATATCAAACTATTGTCAAAAAATTGTTTTTTAAGGTTCAAACGGTAATATTATGAATAAAACAAAAAACTCAAGCTTGATTGCACAAAACAAAAAAGCTCGCCATCTTTATGAACTTTTAGATTTTTTTGAAGCGGGTTTAGTTTTAACCGGCCCTGAGGTAAAAAGTCTAAGAGCGGGAAAGTGTAGCTTTACTGACGCTTATGTGGAAATAAAAGAAGGCGAAGCTTTTGTGAGCGGTTTACATATCGCCCCTTACGCCAACGCCGGATATGCCCCTCAGAACCCCGATAGGTTAAAAAAGCTTTTGTTACACAACAAAGAAATCCACAGCCTAACGGTTAAACTTGAACAAAAAGGTTTAAGCGTAGTACCCACAAAAATATATTTTAAAAACGGTAAAATAAAACTTGAAATCGCTCTTGGACGCGGTAAAAAACTTTATGACCAACGAGAAACTTTAAAACGCCGTGCCATTGAAAGAGATATGGAAAGAGAAATATAAATATCACCTTTATTTTTATTCAACTTGCCCTTCATTTTTTCCATTCAAGCCAAGACGAGATAAAAAATGCAATTTTTTAAAAAAATGCGTGGTTGTCAAAAAAGAACCCATTCCACGACTGACTTTAACGAGCTTCTTTGGTCTATAATCGGGCTATTTGTAGCAATAGGCGGTTTAAGCGGACTTCAACTTATTTTGTTTGGCTCGCTGGCTCATGGCGGAATTATTATTGCACCGCTCGGAGCCTCGGCAATCATCATTTTCAGCTCGCCAAACTCACCTTTTTCACAACCACGCAATCTGGTTTTGGGGCATATAATTTCTGCATTTTGCGGAGTCAGTTCCGCTTTAATTTTTAAAGAACATATTTGGCTCGCTTCGGGTTTGGCGGTAAGTTCTGCATTTTTATGTATGCAACTTGCTCAAGCGATACACCCACCCGGCGGAGCAACCGCTCTCTTTGCCGTTATCGGCGGGGCAAATATCAAACAGCTCGGTTATCTTTATGTTTTAATGCCCGCCGGAATCGGGGCTGTTGTGCTCATGGTGATTGCCTTAATTTTTATTAATCTTTCAAAAAACAGACAATATCCGCAATATTGGCGTTAAAATTATTGTTTTAGCAAATTGAAAAAGAGTTTAACTTCATGAAACTAAACGGACGTTTAAAAGATTTGTTTGAGGCTTTTACAAAAATAAATGAAACGGCATTGCAAGATGAGCGTTTAATTTCTTCGCATGTTTTGTCAAAAGCACCAAACTATAATGATATTTTAAAAAAGTTTTTGCTAAAAGAACCGCCCCATTCCCCAAACTCTAAAAGTTGGCGTTTTTACTACGCTTTATTGCTTTTGTTCATAAAATATTTATTAAATAATCTTGGGCATTTAGCCTTTATACTCACAGCTTTGCTCGCAATAAAACTTTCGGGTTTTAAAACTTTTTCATTAAAAACAAATAAAAACCCTCAAGCTTTTTTATTTATTGATACTTTTTTGTTAATTCCCAAAATCATTCAAGATAAATGTTTCAAAGAGGCATATTTACCCAACTTAAAAGCTCAAAACCTACAACGCATTTATATTTTTCGCCTTTATGGCTCTCGCAACCCTTTGAAGATCTATCAAGCTTTTAAAATTTTAAGTAAACAAAAAGACTTTGAACAGCTTCCATTTTTGGCGTTAACAGACTTAAATTTATTGAGCTTTTCTGATTTTTTGAGTCTGTTAAAACATATCGCTTTATTTCCCTTTAGTTTATTGCGTTTAATCAAAACAATAAAACAAAGCGAGTTATATCGCAATAAAAGCGACGATTCGCCTATTCCTTATATTTTGGATAGCCTTAAGCAAAGCCTCGGGCATTGTAATCTTATTCCGGAGGCGAGGCGTTTATTTGGCTTGCGTTTGGGTCAAGTTTTAAATCTTTATGTAGATGAAAGCTTACTGTCAAAATCACGACTTATTAGTTGGCACGAAAATCAGAGCATCAACAAAGCGTTTTATTATGGCTTGCGTCAAGCCTCAGGTTTAATTCCTGTCAACAACACAAGAAACAATCAGGCAAACAAAGCCCCTCTAAAGTCTTTGCCTATAATTGGTCTGCAACTTTTTATTTTTCCACATAATTTATTAAATTGTTATCCTGATGCCTTAGAAACAAAAATGGGGTTAGCCCCTGATATAACTATGTATTCAGGAAAATATTTTATTAGTCAAAATCCGGACGAGAATATTTTGGGAAATTCCAATAGCTTTGTGCAAAAACTGGAGCTTGGAGCATCGTTACGCTATGCCCAATTGTTTAAACAATTACGAAACGAAGATTTTAAACTGGCAAGGAAACGCCTCAACACTCAAGCTTTTACAAGCTGTTTGGTTTTATTGTCTTATCACCCCGACGAAACAAGACTTATTCTCAATTTTGTTAAAGAAATAAGCCTTTTACACCCTGAATTTTCTTTTAGTTTACGTTTTCACCCCGCAACGCAAATTCAAGATTTTCAAACTCTTTTGCCTGAAAAATATACTCTCGCCAAAGGTAGTTTATACGACAATTTTGCAGACTTTAGCTTTGTTCTCGGATCAGGTTCTGGAGCCTTAACCGAAGCCGTAGCTCTCGGCGTTCCTGCCGTACACATTGATAATGAAACAGATAACGAAGATATCAGCCTTAATTATCTCGGCGAATTTGGAAAAAATATTCTTTGGGTTCGCGTTAACAATAAAAACACTTTTCTTGAAGCAATAGAAAAACTCGCCAAACAAACCAAAGCGAGCGAACATGAATTATTGACCACTCAATTTAGAGAACTGTTTTTTATCGAACCCACACAAGAGGCAATTCAAAAAATGCTTAAGTAATGAGTTTATTAACAAAAATTTCAGCAAAAAGACTTTTTTGTTTCTTGTTATTCTACAGCAGAAAATATTCTTTTTTCTAGCTCTCGATTACTCTCTTGCTCAATTTCAAGTTACTTCTTCAACAACTCTTCACGTTCTTGTACAGACGTTAGTTGTTCTCGTAATGCTTTAAGCTTTTCCTCTGTTTCCCATAGCTCTTGCTACACTGATACCGAGAAATATAGTATTTTCCACCACCATTCACCATATTTTCTGTACATACCAAGCCTATATCTTGGTTGTATCATTTAATATTTTTTTCAAAGTTTTCAATATGTACTCTTGTTCACCTATACCAAGCTCCACCCAAAGAGGAAGACGAATTAAACATTCTGATTGTTTTATAGTCATTGCAAGCTCCCCTTGTACTCTTCCAAATTGCCTTCCAGCCGGAGAAGAGTGTAGCGGAATATAGTGGAACACAGCATTAATACCGGCATCTTTTAATTTACTTAAAACATCGGTTCGGTTTTTTGTTGATTCAAGTAATATGTAGTACATATGAGCATTGTGAGTACAATGTTCCGGGATTATAGGGCGACGCAAAAGCCCCTCTGTTTCAAGCGGTGCAAATATTTCATGATAATAATTCCAACACTGCATACGCCTTTGAGTAATTCGTTCTGCCTCCTCAAGTTGGGCCCAGAGGAAAGCAGCCATAACTTCTCCCGGTAAAAAAGATGAGCCAACTTCTTGCCAAGTGTATTTGTCTACTTGTCCTCTAAAAAAACGGCTTCTGTCTGTACCTTTTTCTCTAATGATTTCTGCACGCATCGCCAGAGCTGAATCATTAACTAAAAGAGCACCACCTTCACCGGAAATAACATTTTTAGTTTCGTGAAAGCTGTAGGCTCCAAGATGCCCTATACTGCCCAGTGCTTGTCCTTTATAACTCGACATAACTCCTTGGGCAGCATCCTCGACAACCGCAACCCCATGTTTTTTGGCTATTTGCAAAATTGTATCCATCTCACAGGAAACGCCGGCATAATGAACAGGCACAATAGCTTTTGTACGTTCAGTAATAGCATCTTCAATTAATCTCTCATCAATATTTAAAGTATCTTCACGAATATCCACGAAAACAGGCGTTGCACCTCGCAAAACAAAGGCATTGGCCGTTGAAACAAAGGTAAATGAGGGCATAATAACCTCATCACCAGCCTTTATATCAAGGAGCAAAGGCATCATTTCAAGGGCAGCAGTGCAAGAATGGGTTAATAGAGCTTTACTACTTCCTGTTTTTTGTTCAAGCCAAGCATTACAACGTTTGGTAAATGGGCCATCTCCGGCAAGCATGCCTCCAAAGTGAGCTTCTGCAATATAATAAAGCTCTTTACCTGTCATATAAGGACGATTGAAAACAATTGGAGTTTGTTGCATAATCTTAACCTCTTATAAATGAAAGTTCTCTTGTGCAAGATGAAGCATAATCACCCTCAAAATCATTATACGAATGCGAATACTAAAAATGCACTCTTCATTGCTAATCATTTTAATGAAATCAACAATTATTGTTTTAAAATGGCAATTAAATGTTGTCTATCCACTTTGCCGTTTGGGTTTTTGGGAAGTTTATCCATAAGCTCTATTTTACTTGGAATCATATATTCAGGAACAAGAGTTGCCAGTTCCACAAGCAGTTGCTTTGCATCAAGATGACCAGAATAAGCTACAAAAGAAATTAACTTGCCATATGCAGTATTAGTTTTATTATAAATTACAGCTGCTTGGCTAACATTTGGGATTTTCATCAACGCATGTTCAATTTCTTCCAGTTCGATACGGTATCCCATATGTTTAATTTGGTTATCTTTGCGTCCTACAAAAAACAAGCGTCCTTCGTGTTTTCTTACTATATCACCTGTTTTATACATACGCTTCATAAAACGCCTTGAATCCGTCAAGGTATGAAAGGCATTATTAGTTTTTTCTATATCATTAAAGTAACCAGCGGCTACATTTGGACCAATTAACCAAAGTTCACCAATATCGCTTTCACCCCCATCATCATCAACAACACAATAGTCAAAATTTTGATTAAGATACCCAAGAGTTGGTAGCCCTTCCATATCCTCAAAATCAGACTCACTGATGTAATGGGCACTACAAATACAAGTACACTCAGTTGGTCCATAAACGTTAACCAGTTGGGCTTGGTTTGTAAATATGTCATAAAGTTTTTTAAGCTCTATTTTAGGGTATCCTTCTCCCCCAAATGAAATACTACGTAAGTTTTGCAAGCATCCTTTTGCAAAAGCTTTCATGGTCATAAGATAAATTAATAACGAAGGAACAGAAAACCATATTGAACACTGCATATCATGCACATATTTTACCAGATCATATGGCTTTGTTAATAACTCTCTTGGGATTGGGCTTAATGATGCACCTGAAAATAACCCCACAAAAAAATCAAAAACAGAGTTGTCAAAATACATTGGGCTAATATTAGCAAAATTATCTTTTGGAGTGATGGAAAAACAAGTCTTCCCCCATTCTATAAAATGTAAAACATTTTGATGTGTTACAGCAACACCCTTTGGTTTGCCAGTAGATCCTGATGTAAACATTATATACGCAATTGTTGCCCCATCTACCTGTTTTACCAATTCATCTATTTGAGATTGCTGTTTAATTGAAACTGTTGGCAGAATATCTTCTGAAAGTAAGACTAATGGACATTTGTGCGATGTTGAGAGTTCGCACATAGACATTTCATATGAAATATCATCATATGCAAGCAACACTGCACCACTAGTTTCTAAAATATACTGTAACCTTTGTACCGGTGAAGCGACATCTAAACACACATATGGCATACCTAATTTTAGAGCTGCTAACATGAGGGCATAAGATAACGGTTGTTTATTATGACCAATAGCAATAACATCGCCTCGTTTATAACCTTTTTGAATTAACAATTGTGCGAGGCGTTCAACCTGAGCAGATAAATTTTTATAGGTGATTTTACGCTCAGGATAACATAAAGCAAAATTATCACTAAAACTATTAAGTATGTCTTTAACATATACTCCAAGGTTATAATAATGTGTATTCATAGCTGAACCTCAAAAATCTTGTCCCCAACTAGAATTGCTGGGTTATTGTTAAATGAAATATCACTAAATCTTAATATTTCATTATCTTTCTTAAAAAGAATGCTATTTTCATAGCTAAATGCAACAATACCTTCCATAAATTTTTGCATATAATCTGTTAAAAAACAATTTGTTAGAATTTCAGCACGGAAAACAATATAATTTTTATTGTTAACTAAAAACAAGCACCCTTGTGTCCTATTATTAAAAGCTTTAATTTTACGCAAAATAAAATTATTTTCTTCTTTAAAAGTAATAACCCTATCCTCTGGTTTTCGACTATAATAAATATCACTATCTCTTGACTTTTGTGCATATTGAGCCTGAAACTTAAGCAACAGTGCATCTCTAAAAGCTTGTTTTTCAGCACAGAAACTTAACTGATACAAAGTAGTAACATCAAGATTTTCATTATAAGGTATGCTTACTTGAGATATTATGTCTCCTGTATCAACACCATCATCCATTATATGACAAGTAGCTCCAGAATTTTTTTCAAAAAGGATTGCCCCTATAACGGGATCTACTCCTCGTAAATCAGGAAGACAAGAGGGATGAATATTTACATATTTTGCAACAGGCATTTGTGATATAGGCAAAATATAAGGACATCCATTAGATACTAAAATATCAAAAGACATCGCTGAAAGGTGGTACAACAATTCTTGTTTATTATTTATAATAATATAATGACAAGGCAAAGATAAAAAACCATTTTTCAAGTCTCGTTCTAAATGGGTATTAGCAACAACAAAGACTTTTTTTAAATTAACCCCTGTAGCACACATTTCCTCTAAAACAAAACGTCTGTTACCCACAAATACAAATTGCCTATCCCTCATCTAAATAACCAATCCACCATCAACGGGCAAAATAGCACCATTAATAAAGTCGTTTTCTATAAGACAAGCTACCGCTTTAGCCACTTCATATGGTTCACCGAGTCGTCTTAGTGGTGTGTTACTCATAATATGTTTCAAAATAGGTTCGGAAAGAGATTTCTTTGTTGAATCGGTACCTATAAAACCTGGTGCAACTGCATTACAACGAATTCCATATCGTCCCAATTCTTTTGCCCACGTTGCTGTCATAGCATTTACTCCTGCTTTAGCTGCGGAATAGGCTGTCTGGCCCTCATTACCGTGTGCACTAATTGAACTGATATTAATAATCACGCCCTTGGTACGTTTTAAGACCATTTGTTCTACTACAGCAGAAGTCATAATAAACACAGAGTCGAGATTAACTTTAAGAGAGTCAGAAAAACGTTGATAATCATGCATCATATTTTGTGGATTCATAATATTAACAAAGGGCTCGCTAAAAATTACGCCAGCATTATTTACCAAAACATCAATATGTCCATGCTCTGCAACAATGTGTTTAGCAATTCTTTGGGCTTGTTCCGGAGAGGTTACGTCAAGGGCATGCAACTCAAATGTGCTTGGCAAGTTTTTTAGTGCTTCTGCATTACAATCTGCAATAATCACAAATGCCCCACATGATTGCAAGTGTGTTGCAATCGCATAACCAAGCCCTTGTGCCCCTCCCGTTACTAATATTTTAGCTTGCTCAAGCTTCAAGGTTTACTCCTTTATCCGTCAAAACAGCTATTATATCGGAAACTGTTACCATGCGTATAATATCCACAATTTCCAATTCAATATTGTATTCTCTTTCAAGAGACACGACCAAATCCATTTGCTTTAAAGAATCCCAACTTCCAACATCTTCTTTAGTTAACTCTGGCACAATTTCTCTAAGGCGAAGAGAAAACACCTCTGCCAAAAGTTCTTTTAAGCGATCATTCATATTTATACTCCAAAATATTTGGCATAGTCTTCAGAACTGTATCTCAACTGTTCTGCCGAGCGAGCAAGGTGTACTGTGTTGGGCTTTGTATTTTTGCTAATAAAGGCTGAACCGCCAATAAGATTATAGGCACCGACTGTAATATTATTAACAATCGTTGAATTCACACCCAAAAAACTGTTTTGCATCAGGTGTACCTTGCCAGAGATAACGGTTCCCGCAGCCAACCAACAGTTTTTGTCAATACGTGAATGGTGTGCAACCGTAGTATTACACCAGATCATACAATTATCGCCAACATGACAAAAAGGTTCAACCACAGCCCCAGGAAATATTAATGTCCCTTCTCCGATAGGAAAATGTGTGTACACTTTTGCATCTGGGTGAATATAAGTTTCAATTGAATATCCAAGCTCTTTTAAACGTGTAAACATGGATTCGCGAACTCGGTTAATATTATCATAGCCCATTGCCATGATCACAGTATATTCATTAGGAGAATACTCTTGCACGATTTTTGAAAGTCCAATAGAGGAAACCTGTTTGAGTGTCGCAGTCTCTATATACTCATCATCAACGGTAAGAGCAACCACGTGATACCTTGAGTCATTGGCAAGATAGTCATAAATAATTTCTGCCGTAACAGCGTTTCCAGCAAGAATAACTTTTTTCATTCTTCCTCCAATACGGCAAGCCCAAATCCGGTTTTACCGTAACCATTTCCATTATATAGCATATAAAGAATATCCTTATGCTCAAAAACATAGGGGTAGCAAACCATTTCAGAATCCCAACCCGAGGGAGAGACATCAAGTCCAGAAATCGAATCATTTCTGTTCCAGTGAATGCCATCTTTTGAACTAGCAAAGCCAATTCTATACGTTGATATGTACTTTGTCGCCCTATGAGCAAACCACATGTTGTAAGTCCCGTTATAAAAATATACACTAGGGCGCCCAAACGCATACTCATACTCGTCTGCAAAAGGGATGCACATTTTTGTATCACAAACCCAATTCACACCATCAGTTGATTCCGCATGATGAAAGCCGTATTTATGATGCCAACCTTCTTTCGTTCTTTCCCAACTTATGCCTGAGTTATACCAAGTATGCCACAATCCATTTTTTATATAAAAAGCTGTTGCCGCAGCAAATAAAGGGTTAGTTTTATCTCGCCCAAGCACTGGACCTGTAAATTCTTTTTCTAAAGTTAGTGTGTGTGGGTTTAAGATGGCTCTCCCAGTATCGCAAATCCACATTTTTTCGGGTAAATTTTGCCAGCCAACATAGTACAAATAAATACTATCATTGTTTTTAACAAAGGCACCGCTGATAACTCCGTCACAATCAAAATAGCCAGGTTCTCCATAACTTAATGTTAATTTTGGCTCTCCAAGTAGCTCAATTGTACCATTTGATACTCTCGCATATGATAAAAATATTTGTGAACGCTGTTTGTAATCCCTCATTGTAAAGGCTAAAATAAAAATGTCATCTTTATAATGGATAGCACATGGGTGTGATCCATGCGAAAGCCCGTCAATATTGGATTGAAAAAGAAGTCCTTTTTTTTTCCATGGAAAAGGCTTTGTGTAATTAAAAACATAATTCAAAGGCATTTCTTATTCTCCAAGAGAATTATATAAAAGTGATTCTAAAAAATCGACTCGACTAATACCCCGTGCCGCAGCCTCGGCATATATTTTATCTTTCAATTCAGGATTAATGCCTTCTAGCTGTCCCAAATACCTAGTACGAATACTACCACCACGCAATCCAACATGTTTAATATCTAAATTAACAACAGGTTCTGCTCCAACTATAAATTCAATACAGTAAAAAGAGTTTGATAACTCCCACGTTAATTTAACTTCTTGTGCATTTCTAGGCAAAAATTGCAATGGAGGCGTAAACGCATAAAGTGCATTATTCTGTATGAGCATTTTACCGATATCTGTTTTTTGCAACCACGGAGCTAAACCCTCATCCCCGATTACGATTTTACCGCCACACTTCACTACCCGGCTCATTTCTGAAATGCCTAACTCTATGTCATCAAACAAATTGATACCACCAAAATGATACGCAGCATCAAAGAATTCATCACTAAACGGTAAAGACGTTGCGTCACTAACAGAAAAAAATACTTTTATCTCTGAACTCACGCTGTTTTCTTGGTAACGTTTTGCTCCAACTAGAAGCATTTGTTCTGAAATATCTTGTGCATATATTTCCCCACTCCCATTTAAAGAATTAACTATAAATGGCAAGTCATTACACGCCCCAGCTCCTGTAACAAGGACAGTATCACCTTTCTTTAATTGCAAACGATTAACCATACGTGTACGCAAATGGTGCTCTTTTTCATTAAAAGTAGCAAACAGCCAATTTAAAGCATTATCGTGCATTTCAACAGCATCATTTACTGTGTACTCATTAATATTATCATCTGCTTTTGCAAAAATAGGAATAGTCGTACCAGAAGCATACATATAAGAATGACCATTTCCACAACGCAATTCGTTATCTACCTCATTAAGAACAGTGTGATTACACTCTTTTTGAGGACAACAGTAAGTATTCTTTTTCATTAAATCATCCTTTTTTGACAAACAACCCATATCAACCGTTCATCTATTCCATAATAATCATTTTGAGCAACCCCAAACGAAAAATTTTTAAAATACGACGAAAGCATACGCTCTGCTTCTTCACTATTTACAAAAGCATGTAGCCTATAGCCATTGCGATTACCATATGGATCATTGTTGATAGTAAATGTTCCGTCTGCATTGCGGATAGCATTTTTAAAAATATATGAATCAGATTTAGCAATAGAAGCAACTAAGTAACCATTAGGCTTCAACACACGACTGTATTCTTGCATATTGTCATGAAATGTTTGCTCTTCATTACAATAATAGCAACTATGACAAGCAAGTATACAATCAAAGTAAGCATTGGGAAAAGGAATTGCACTGTTGTGCCCTACCTGCAAATCTGCATCTAGCCCGACTTTATTTAAACGTTTTTTTAATTGAGTGTTAATGCCTTCAGTTAATTCAACCCCACTGACAGCAAAGCCCTGTTCGCACAAGAAAAAAGTGTTTCTTCCATCACCAAAACCAATGTCAAGCACACTTGCACCAATTGGAAGTTTGGAGAAGTTAAGGTTAGGATAGTTAGCTAAAAAAGTTCTTACTACAAACTCTGTGGGGTAGAGTTTTCCTCTGCTTCTTTGAGCGTAAAACTTTTCATAGTTTTCCCCAACTTGTTTATCTTGTAACATTATGTCTCCGGCTTTGTTTATTTTTTCAACAAAGGCTTCATATATTCACAAATCTCATATAATTAGCAGAGTTTTTGCCACAATTGAACAGCAAGTCAAGTATACTCACGCCGTGTTCAAAATTACCATACAACTGTGGATATTCTTTATAGCCAATGTAATCAAACCATGTCAACTTAATGTTATATTCCTCAAAAATATCTGGGATTATATATCCTTTTGCGGCTGGGCCAGAGATATATTCCGTTCCACCAGCTTTTTTACACAAATCAGCTAGTCGCTCAGTTTTACCCTCAACCAGTGTATAATCCCAGGAACAGGTTATCTTTGTTTTAATGCCTAAATAGCTACATATAGCCTGAATAAACTTTTGGTTAAGTTGAGACAAATGGGTATATTCTTCTTGAATATACAAAGGTTCAAGCCAATCAGATATTTCCTTAAAACATAAAGATTTTTTATATTGATGCAAAAATGTTTTCCAGTGTTTACCTTGCCAACTAGAGTTTTCAATTTTTGTATCTTTTATGGTCTGTTCATATTGCCCTTTTACGACAACAGGAACCGTCAGCCACTGTAAACCTTGGGCAGTCTTTATAAGGTTTCTGTTGCGCCAGTCCCTACGAGTATACTGCATATCGTCATAAATTATAAACTCATCAACGGCAGCAACCATGTCAAAGTATCCCTTCCATGGAATATAATTTGATTGAAGGATCGCTACTTTTTTCATATTAAAATCTGACATTAAATACACCGATATAGAGGGTTAAACCCAGCTGAAAATATTTTTTAGGTAATTCTTTAATCTTTAGTAACATATATCACTGTAGTTTTTGCGTGCAATTGTATTGTCTAAATATGGCTTAATCGCTTGTCGGTTTTTTTCTATTGTGGGGTTTATAATAAATTCGCTAAAACTTATATCTTTTATAGTATTTATATCATAAATTATACCACCAGCATCTTGAATGATTTCACTACTACCTGCTAAGGGTTCACAGTAAATCTTTGTACCAAGATATAAAAGGATACGCATTGTGCCAAAGGCTTGTTGGCGTTTTTGTGGAAAAATCGCTACGTCCATATCATTAAGTAATGTCATGTACTGTTGAATATCAAGTTTTTTATCAATGCTCGTAAATTTTTCACCAAACAAATTTTTGCCAACTAGTTTGACACTCTCAGCATATTGCATATCTCCATAATTTAACGGGCAGTATATTGAAATATCTTCATTTCCAAAACATTTTTGTAGCAAACACAATATTTCTATATGGTTAAGCTGTTTAGATGCACTATGTCCAACTAAAATATTATGTCCTGCGTGTTTCCTTTTGTTTATAAATAAAGAATCAAGTTCCAAGGCAAATCCTTGTTGATCTGGTCCACCTGACAATTTATCTGCAACAACGTTAAACTTTGTTTTAGCTAAATCTTTTTCTGCACTAGATCCAACAATTATTCTACCCATATTTTGTACTAAGTTTATCCTTAGTTCATCAACTGGTGCTTCTGCTAAATCTCCACCCCAAACCACCCACGTAGTCTTGGGTAACAATTCCCTATTTACCCACAAAAACTGCATATATTCATAAAAAAACATACCCTGCAGGATAATTTTTTTTGCTTTTTCCATAACACCCAAAAACATCGGATCATTTGCAACCAGATCATCGTTGATAAAGAAAACATTAGAGTGCTGTTCTGTTATACCTTTTGTATCATTATAAGGTAAAACAAAAAAAACATGTTCTTGCGAATCAAACGTAGCGTTGATGAACTCAATAATATCCGCAGCTTGCTTACTATCAAACATTAAATGCACACAATATTTATTGGGATATAGCATCACACTTTTTGTTGAGATATTTTCACCATGAATACGATACGAAAAAAGTATTTCGTCTAAATATTTCAACTTACTCTGTTGTGAAATTTTAAGCATCAAGTCGTTGTCTTTAAGGAGAGCTTCTTTTGTAAAAAAAACAATCTGCTCAAAAATACTTTTACGAATTAGATAACCATTCGGAATAGAATTACCTTTAAGCAGGTTCTTAAAAATCTCAAAATCAGAAGAGAGAAAATCCACATCTGGACGGTTCTGGGGTAAATATTGCCCCAAGGTATTATAAATAAATCCAGTTGATATATCACGGTTATAAGGATCACCAATAACCAAAGTCTGACCTTTACCATCAATATATTCATTATCACCAGCAACAAGAGCATAACCTTCATTATTTTCTAAAAAATTATGTAAAGTTTCTAGTGCTTGTGGCTTTGCAATATTATCAGACGCAATTAAATAGACATATTTCCCTTGAGCAAGATTAAGTAATTTATTTAATGTTTCATATCTACCTAAATTGTTTTGCGTTTCAAAAACAACCCTGACAAACCTGTTTTCACATTTTTTTGCAAAACTCTGAATGACATTCCATGTACGATCTGTTGATCCATCATTTATAATTAAAAGCTCAATATTTTTATAACTCTGGGCAATAATTGATTTTATCGTTGTTGCAATATATAGTTCATGGTTATATGCTGGAATTATTACAGATATTAGATTATTTGATACATTCATTTGCGAAATATTCCTATTGATATAACTTGATTAATTTTTAAAATTCATAACCGGAACAAATAATAATATTTTATTTATAATCATTTAGTATCCTAACAACTTCTAACTGCATTATCGGTCAAAACAGAATTTAGGTAATGACAACCCCTCTCGTTAAATTTGTTCGGACATTAAATATCTTTGACTAGATAATTTTTGATATGCCCCTTGCTTATAAAGCGGTGTAGGGTAATGGATCATTGTCTGAATTTAAAGCTATCTGAATTTCACCTAAACGTGAGCTTACACATCTTAAAAATTGCTATTTAACCTTATAACGGGCTAAAAAAATTATCATTATATTGCTTGTTACTACCGGGGTTGATCACAAGGACCAACATATTCGCATATCATGTCATATAATCGCAAAACTTCTTCAAATTGTGCTTGTTTGCTAGTATCCGGTTGTTTGCTTTCTTTTAATTCTTTATATGTGCTTAAGCATAGGTTTTTAGCTATCGAACCAAAGAAAACATATTTTTTGTCGAAATACAAGTATAGATCTACAAAAAATTGCACATTCAGATTATTTTGTTCAATCACATCTAAACCTGTCCAAATCCCATCACCGGTCATGCAATAGACGGAACTTATGGTATTATGAAAGAACATTTGCCCCCGCTCTAGATGAATAAAGTTCCTAAAACTATCTCCTCTAAAGGAAATTGCCGCCGGAGTCTCAATAGCATCTATCATTTTCTGTGGCACGCCTTCTTTAAAAATAACATTTCGGAAAACGGTTGCGGAAGTCGCTGTAAAAAAGAATGGAGAGCCTTCGGTTAACGACTCTAAACTTATGGTTGTTTGTTGTAGTCTTGTGTTTATAAAAGGTATATTCTCACCGTTTTGGTGTTGTACCAATGAGTTGTTTCCATAAATAGTAAAGTTTTTGTTAGCTTCTAAAAAATCTATTGCATCTTGTAAAAAATTCTTATTTACCCAAAAGTCATCAGGATCTAAAACACAAAAGTAGTCGGTTTTAGTTATTTTATAAGCACGCAACACATTAGCAAACAATTTTTGATTTTTTTCAGAACAAAGTAACGTGATTCTATCTGGATATTTCTCCATAAACTCTTGCACGATTTCTACACTGCCGTCTGAAGAGGCATCATCTGCAACAATAACCTTAAAATCAAAGTTGGTTTGTTGTTTAAAGACAGAATTCAAAGCCTTACGAATATATTTTACCTTGTTGTAAGTCGGCATTATTATAGTCAGAAGAGTTTTTGACATGGCTATTCCTATTTAAAATCAAAGTTAGTTTGCTTTCTAAAAACAAAGTTCAGCTCATTGCGAATATATTTCACCGGAGCGTAAATAAGCATTATATGTAAATACTATTTTGCTCAAAAGCAACCTCATTAATTACACTCAAGTTTATATAAATCTTGCCAATTTTCCAATTGTTCTTTTGTTAGCGGTGTTGTGGACTAGAAGTTTTTCTTTTTCAAGAGTCTTATTGTAGACGTGAACAGCTTATAATGGTTCAATTCAATGTTACATTCAAGGTTCTCTAAAACCCACCAATGTTCCAATTGTTCTGTTGTTAGTGTTGTTGTTGACTTATCGGTGTTATAAATAAGTCCGCTAACAGCTTCATTATCAGAGAATGTTATGGTTACTATTAATCTACCGTTTTCACAGTATAATTTCATAATCCCTTCTTTATTGTCTGCTACCCAAGGTATTTCTCCTGATAGCTTTCCGCTCTCATGGTAGATTTTCGCAATTCCCTCTTGTTTACCTGCGACATAGGACGTTTGATAAAAAAGCTTTCCATTTTCGTGATAATGTTTTTGGATTCCTTCTTCGTTATCGTTGACATAAGTTTTTTCTGATTCAAGAGTGCCGTCATGTTGATAATGTCGTCTAATTCCCTCGATTTTTCCGGCAACATATGGAATTTCATCTTTAACTTTTCCATATCCATAATATGACTTTTCAACACCGTCTTGTTTATTGTTTACATAGGGAATTTCTGTTGAGATGCTTCCGTCTTCGTAATAATATTTTTGAATTCCTTCTTTCTTGTTGTTACTATATGGAGTTTCTTGCTTGAGCTTTCCTTTGGGATAATAACGTTTTTCAACGCCATGTTGTTCTTCCCCTTGCATGGGAGACTCCACAAAAAGCTCTCCGCTTGGATAGTATACTCTGGCAATGCCTTTTTCTTTTTCTTGTAAAATAGGTATTTCAAATGCCAACTTTTCATTTTGTCCATAAAAACAATCTTTTTTTTCAGATTCATAGACATTGAAGTGTTGCTCTTTTTCAAGCGGAATTACAGTATTGTCATCTACTTTATATTCTCTATTTTCCCCAATTGTTTCGGTACCAATCATCTCAAATTTTTTATCTTTCTTAATTTCTGCCTCGGTTAAAGGGCAGGCATCTTGAGCAAAAGCCTTTGGCGTATTAAAGCAGAAACAAAACACTAAACAAACAGTTAGGGCAAAAGAAGATAATTTCATAAAAGCTCCTTAATTTTTTAATAATTTACAGTAGTTCAATCTAATTACACTTAAGTTTATCTAAATCTTGCCAATTTTCCAACTGTTCTTTTGTTAGTGGTGTTGTTGGCTAAAAGTGTTTCTTTTACAATGGATCTATTTTAGGGACAGTGAACAAAATCATGAGGATAAAATCGCCATCAAAAGGGGCTAACGTGCGTTTAAACTTTTGATGCCGATAGGCATCAACTAATGCGTGATGCGTCGTGGGGTTAAGGGGCGACTAGCCCCTTATGGCGGGAATGCAAAGGGGAAAACATTTTCCCCGTGCCCGTCGGAGACGACCAACAAACTTAATTTCGTGGGAGCGTTAGTTTTTTAATAGATTATAATAAAAACAAGTTTTATTATAGAGATATGAGACGACCCAAATAAAGTTTATTTCGTGGGAGTATGAAGTTTAAATAATAAAGTTATAATAAAAATGTAATTTTATTATATGAATAGTCGGAGGCGACCCAAATAAAGTTTATTTCATGGGAGTATGTTTCCTTTTCATTGCATAATGCTGTTGTTACTGGCGACGCAAAGATGTTTATTTCATAAAAGTATGGGGTGAGAATAAATAGATTATAATAAAAACAAGTTTTATTATAAATATATGAGGCGACGCAGACGGGTTTATTTCGTAAAAAAAGTATAGGGTTTAAATAAAAATATTCCTTAAACAATTATTTATTAACTATAAAACAACTGATTTATATCACTTAAAAGCAGTACCAAGCGTATTATTTAAAGTCAAATTCTCTTATTTTCACTCTCTTTATGAATAAGTATCAAGCTTTCTAAAATTTCGCTTTACAATACTTTTATAAAAAAACTTTTGCATATTTTTTTATATAAAACTTGACAAGCTTGTAACTTCGTTCTAAAAAGGGTAAGTTTAGCAAAATAAGTTTAATACAAGACAAGAGCGAAACGCTTTTCAGTTGATTGTTTTGTCTTGTTTTTTTGTTATGCGAGTTAATGATTTTATTAAGCTTATTTAAAATTATTAACGCATCCTGTGTAGCCACATGACGGCATAAACGGGGTGGTCGAACAAGACCTCCCTTTTTTTGTTTTATTAATCTAGTAATTTTATTTTTAGGGCTTTATGAAAAATAGTGTCTTTTAGCGAAATAGCGAGACAAATATTTAAAAGTTCCCTATAAGGTTTTTTATTGTTATCTATGCAAAATCCTTTACATGCTCAAATTTTAACGATGGCTGAACCCTTCGTAAAAGCTCAAGGCTTAGAAGTTTGGGGGCTTGAGTTAACCGGTGCCGGCCGCCTGCTTGTTAGGCTTTATGTTGAAACACCTCAAAATATTCAACAAAATATTCAACAAAATATTCAACAGGCCGCCTCTCTTCCAAAAGATGAAGAAAATACCCCTTGCTTAACCGAAATACAATCAGAGACCCAAGCAGAAACACAATTAGGCAATGCGGTTACGGTTAATCAATGCACCTTAATTTCAAAACAACTCGGCTTTGAAATTGAAGAGGCTGATTTAATTGATGATGCCTATACTTTAGAAGTTTCTTCTCCGGGGCTTGAGCGTAGCTTTTTTAAAGCGGAACAAATTCTTCCTTATATAGGACAAGTTTTTGATTTAACACTTAAAACAGCAATGACTGAATATAAACTGCGTAAAAATTTTATCGGAAAAGTATTAAGTGTCGATTTAAACAGTGCTGACGAAAGTGTAAGTTTTTTACCAGCTGACGCTCCGTCTTCTCAGGCGGAACCATCGGTTTTAAAACTTGCCTGGTCAAATATAAAAAAAATCAATTTGGTTTATGATTTTGAGGCACAAAAAGGTAAAAAACACAATAAATAAGTTAAGCTCGTTTGGGTTTTAGTGAAAGTCTGAAAAAGGAGGGGGAAATGAGCCTCGAATTAAAAAAAGCCATTGAACAAATCAGTAAAGATAAAGGCATCGAACGCCATGTTTTGGTAACTACGCTTGAAGAAGCCGTACGCACTTCCGTTGTGCGTAAATATGGTGATGATATAGATATTGAAGTGAGTTTAAACGAAGACTCAGGCGAGATGGAAGTTTATCAATTTAAAATCGTTGTTAAAGAAATCGATGACCCTAATAGAGAAATAGACCTTGAAGCCGCACGTTTACACGACCCGAGCGTTCAGCTTGATGACGAAATGGGCTTTAGACTCAAAATAGAAGACCTTGGACGTATTGCCGCTCAATCGGCTAAACAAGTTATTATCCAAAAAATGCGTGATGCTGAACAAAGCTTGATTTATGAAGAATATAAAGACCGTAAAAACGAAATCGTAAGCGGTATGGTTCAACGTCGTGATAAGGGTGGCTGGGTTATTAACCTTGGACGCACCGAAGCTATCTTACCAAGAGAAGAACAAATTCCTCGTGAACACTTTAAACGCAATGACCGTATTCAGGCTGTTGTTCTTGATGTTTACAAAGAAGCTCGCGGCCCTCAAATTTTAATTTCCAGATCTCACAGAGACTATATGGCGGCTTTATTCCGCCGTGAAGTGCCTGAGGTTGATGACGGAACCGTTCAAATCATGGCGGTTTCTCGTGATCCCGGTTCTCGTGCCAAAGTAGCGGTTATGAGTAAAGACCGTGATGTTGATCCTGTGGGTGCTTGCGTTGGTATTCGTGGTGCAAGAATTCAAAATATTGTCCAAGAATTACGTGGCGAACGAATTGATATTGTTGTTTGGAGCCCGGATATTGCCACATATTCAAAAAATGCTTTAGCTCCTGCGGTAATTTCTAGAATTATTGTTGACGAAGACAATAACTTGTTAGAAGTCATTGTGCCTGATGACCAATTAACCAATGCTATTGGGCGTAAGGGACAAAACGTTAAACTTGCCTCTAAATTACTCGGTTGGAAAATAGATATTTTCACCGAATCTCGCTATAACGAAGCCGGTCATATCAAAGGACTTGAACAAATCGCAAATATGGCAGGGCTTAACCTAGAAGCAATACTCGGAGCAGGTTATAACAACCTTGAACTTTTACACAATACTGATGATGCAAGCATCAAAGAAAGCTTGAACATCAATGACGAAACTTTAACTGAGTTGCGTAATGCCTTAAACTTTGTGCGTTCTGAGTTTGTTGAACTTAACAGCGGCCCAACCGAACCCAAAGGTAATAAGAAAAACAATAAAAAACCTAACAATAAGAAAAAAGACAGACCCAGAAAAGAAGCGTCTTAATTAATCTTAAACTGCCCACAGCTATGCAATATTCAGAAAACAATTCACACAATCTACAAAATATAAAACCACAAGCGTTTTGTACTTCTGTTGATATTGAGAATAAAGATGATAAAAAACATCATGTTGCCATGCGTACTTGTATTATCTGTCGGCTTTGTTTGGAAAAAAACAATTTAAAGCGTTTTGTTTTATTGAGATCTGCCCTTGAAAAAGGCTTTACAATAACGGATAATACCGAAATAGTCGGAGAATTTGTTTTTGATCAAACAAAAACTCTTACAGGACGCGGTTATTATCTTTGCAATAATGAAAACTGTTTCAAAAAACTCTTTCATTACAAACATAAAACAAAAACACAAAATAAAACTTAAAATGAAATAACATATCAGATTAAAATACAAATAATACTGTTATATTTGGCAATAAAAGCAAAAGTTTAATAAAGCTAATATTTATCATCAGAGTGAGTTTAAAAACACTGTTGTTGAATAATGCCGGGAGCAAAAGGGGTTATACATGAGTGAAGATAAGGTTAAGGTTAAAGATTTCGCTTCATCAATAAAAGAAGATGAACAGAGATTACTTGGAATATGTAAGGAACTAAAAATCCCGGCAAAAAGTGTTAATTCTTTGCTCAAGCCCGAAGATATCAGCAATATTAATGCTCACATAGAAGCTAAAAAAATAGAAGCAAGTCGCAATATAAAAGTTAGACGACGCGGAACAGAAAACCCCGTGCCTGAGGCTGATGCGAATAAAGGCAAGGTTAAAAACAATGAACCTGCTAAAAAAGATAAAGCTACTGCCGAGGCTTCAAAAAACAACAGTAAAAAAGCTCAGGCAAAAAATAAAATACAACATGCCGAAGCTAAGGTAATTAGCAAACCCGGTGAAATAAAACCGTTGCAAAACACCGAAAGCTCACAGCCTGAAGTCGTTGCCTCAAAAGTTGAGTCTCCTCAAACTCAAAATAAAGCAACTGAACCTACTGCAAATCACACAGGTGAAAAAGCAACCGATAAAAATTTTGAAAATATCAGTGCAAACGCCCATGACGACACACACAAGGCCTCTGTAGCCAACCAAGCGTCTCATGCGGAACAAAAAGACGAAACGCACAACAGACCTAAAAAAGCCAATAAACCTGAAATTTCCACTCCTACCGTAAAAGTTATTTCGCGCCCTCAAGCACAAGATACTCAAGCCTCAGCCCCAGCGTCAGCATCTGGGAACAGGCAAGGCGGAGAAAACAACAGGTCGCAACATCATTCCGGGAACAGACCGGGATATGATAACGCAGGACGCGGACGACAAAATAATAATCAGGGTGAACGTCCTCAACGAAATAGCTCAGATCGCCCGAGTGGCGACAGACCTTATCGCCCAGCCGGAGATCGCCCAGCGGGAGACAGACCTTATCGCCCAGCCGGAGATCGCCCTGCGGGAGACAGGCCTTATCGCCCAGCAGGAGACCGCCCAGCGGGAGATAGACCTTTTCGCCCTGCCGGAGATCGCCCTGCCGGAGATCGCCCTGCCGGAGATCGCCCGAGCGGAGATCGTCCTTTTCGCCCAGCCGGAGACAGACCTTTTCGCCCTGCGGGAGATCGCCCTGCGGGTGCTTATACTCCTCGTCCTGCAGGTGCCGGTGGTTATACCCCCCGCCCTGCCGGAGGATATGCTCCTCGCCCGGGTGGCTTTGTAGATAAAGACAAAGATGCAGATTCAAGAGACAATCGCCAACGTCCCGGTGGAACTCGCCCTGGCGTTTCTCGCCCCGGTGGCTCTCGTCCAAATTCTGCACCTTTTGCACCTGCGGTTGGTGCGGATATTGAAAATAAAAAAAGACGCAATAAAGATAAACGTACCGTTGATTTTTCTGAGGAATTTGGTCGTAAGAAAAAACATATGGACGGAGATGACAGTGCGTTAAATCACTTGGGACGCAGACAAAAAAATAAGCGTCGTGAGATTAAACCTGTTTCCACTCAACCACTTAAAGCCGTTAAGCGTAAAATTAAGGTTGATGAATTTATTAGAGTTTCTGATTTAGCTCACCAAATGGGCTTAAAAGCCGGAGAAATAATTAAAATATTATTCGGTCTTGGCGTTATGGCGACAATTAACCAAACGCTTGATATAGAAACAGCTACCGTTGTTGCCGCCGAATTTGGCTATGAAGTTGAAAAGGTCGGTTACTCCGAAGATATTTTATTGGTTGACGAAAGTGCCGAAAATCCTGAAGATTTTCAACAGCGTCCTCCGGTTATTACGATTATGGGACACGTTGACCACGGTAAAACGTCCTTACTTGACGCAATCCGCAAAGAGACGGTTGCCGCAGGTGAAGCAGGCGGAATTACCCAACACATCGGTGCTTATCATGTAAAAACCAAAAAAGGCGAAATCGTTTTCCTTGATACCCCGGGCCACGAAGCGTTTACCTCAATGCGTGCCAGAGGTGCTCAAATTACCGATATCGTTGTCTTGGTTGTTGCGGCTGATGACGGCGTTATGGAACAAACCAGAGAAGCCGTTAACCATGCCAAGGCTGCTAATGTTCCTATTATGGTTGCCGTCAACAAAATGGATAAAGAAACCGCTGATCCTGATCGCATTAAACGAGAACTTTCCGAGCTTGAACTTGTGCCTGAAGATTGGGGCGGAACAACGACTTATTCTTATGTTTCGGCAAAGACTCGCCAAGGTCTTGATGACTTTATGGAATTACTCGCTCTACAAGCAGAGATAATGGAACTTAAAGCCAATCCAAATAAATTGGCAAGAGGACATATTGTCGAGGCTCGCCTAGATAAAGGACGCGGAGCTTTAGGTACTGTTTTAATTCAACAGGGAACTTTAAAAGTCGGTGATACTTTCGTTTGTGGCGTGTTGAGCGGTAAAGTGCGTGCTATGTTTGATGATAAAGGTAAGGCAATCAAAGAGGCCGGTCCTTCTACACCTGTTGTGGTACAAGGTTTTGACGGAGTACCCGAGGCCGGAGAAGAATTTGTTTGTTTGACTGATGAAAAATTAGCTCGTCGTATTGCTGAAACTCGTGGAAATAAACAAAGAGAGAAAGACCTCGCCAAAGAAAGTAAGGTTACCCTTGAGACTTTCCTTGCTCGTCGCCCTGACGAAGTTGAAGCCCTTTCGCTCAACTTGGTTGTTAAAGCTGATGTGCATGGTTCTTTGGAAGCGATCACCGATGCCTTACTTAAACTTGCTACGGCAAAAGTTAAAGTACAGGTTATTCATAGCGGAACCGGAGCAATTACCGAATCAGATATTATGCTTGCGGCCGCTTCATCAGCAATTATTATCGGCTTTAACGTACGCCCGACGGCGAAAATTAAAGAAGTTGCCGAAAATGAAAATGTTGAAATCCGTTTCTATGACATTATCTATAAATTGGTTGAAGAAGTACGCAGTGCGATGGAAGGAATGCTCGCACCCGTTAGTAAAGAAGTTTATCTCGGACAAGCAGAAGTGCGTCAAACCTTTAGCCTGCCTAAGGCGGGAGTGGTTGCAGGTTGTTTCGTTATTGACGGAAAAATCACACGCAACGCAGGTATTCGCCTCTTAAGAGACGGTATTGTCGTTCATACAGGCAAAATCAGCTCTCTAAAACGCTTTAAAGATGACGTGCGTGAAGTCTTAAAAGGTTACGAGTGTGGAATTAGCATAGAAAACTTTAATGATATTAAAGCTTCTGATGTTATTGAAGCATTTGAAACTGTTGAAGAAGCCGCAAAGCTCTAACTCTTTATTCTACTAATATAAAACCAAAAAACCCGCTTAAGCCTTAAAAGCTTCAAGCGGGTTTTTTATTTATGTTCATTAACGAGTAAGTTTTTTTAACTAAATAATTCTTTAAGCCAAGTGGGAACGGCAATAGGCTTAGACTCGGCGTTAACACAAGCGTGGAGAGTGAAGCCCGTAGCGAGCAGTTTTGTTTTTGTTTCGTCATAAATTTCATAGATAAATTTTAGCGACGCCTTGTTCCATTCGGAAATACCGACCCTGATTTGTAATAAATCGTCATATCTCGCCGAAGAGCGATAACGACAATTCGCTTCTCGAACAGGTAAAAAAAGCCCTCTAAGCTCGCATTCTTTATAGCTTAAGCCGCTGTTACGAATTAATTCGTTGCGGGCTCTTTCAAAATAATGTAAGTATTCTGCATAATATACCACATTCATCATATCGGTTTCGCCATAAGAAACACGGTGGGTTATCCAACATTGTGTCTTGGGAAAGTCTGTTTTTTCGAGCAGTTCGCCGTGATTATTGTTTGAATTTGTCATAAAAGCTCCGATAAAGTTAAGCCGTTAAAATTATAGTTTACAAGACTGGCTTTTAAGATAAATATTTTAGCAGAAAAGTTCAAAAAAATATATAGCAAGTTTGTAGCGGGAATAAATAGGGATTAAGTGAAAGTTAAATTAAGTAATCGAGCTTTTAAACCCAACAAACTCAACCCTCTAACCCATAAGAAATAACTATGATTGTTAGCCTTGCTTGTGCTGCTTTAGCCGGAGTTGAAGCTTTTAGAGTTGACCTTGAGCTTGACCTTAGTCGCCAAGGTATGCCGTCTTTTTCTTTAGTTGGTTTAGCTGATAATGCGGTTAGAGAAGGACGAGAACGGGTTTTTTCCGCCTTGCGAAATGCGGGTTTTAAGCTCGCTTCCGCTAAAATAACCGTTAATCTTTCACCTGCTGATAGGCGTAAAGACGGAAGTGCTTATGATTTTGCACTCGCTTTAGCCTTGCTCAGTGCTAATGGAATTATTTCACCTGAAAATTTAAGAGGTTATTTTATCGCCGGGGAACTTTCGCTTTCGGGAGATTTAACCCCAGTTAACGGTATTTTGCCAATGGCTGTTTTAGCACGAAAAGAAGGGGCGAGGGGCTTGCTCGTGCCTTTTCAAAATGCTCCAGAAGCAGCTATTGTTGAAGGTTTAGCAGTTTATGGAATACATAATCTTAAAGAAGCCGTTGATTTTTTAAATGGAGAAAAAGAACTTAAAGCTTGGGCGACGCAAATGCCTGTTGGTTTAGAAAATGCCATGCCTTTTGCCCCTGATTTTAGCGAAGTTAAAGGTCAAGAACACGCCAAAAGAGCTATTGAAATTGCCGCTGCCGGCAGTCATAATTTATTGTTTTTAGGACCTCCGGGCAGTGGAAAAACCATGCTCGCTCAGCGTATTCCCTCAATTTTACCTCCTTTGACTTTTGATGAAGCCTTAGAAGTAACCACAATACATAGCGTATCAGGGCTTATTCAGCCGGGTTTTGGCTTGGTGATAGAACGCCCCTTTCGCTCCCCTCACCACACTATTTCAGATATTGGTTTAGTTGGGGGCGGTGCTTATCCTCGTCCCGGTGAAGTTTCGCTCGCTCATAGAGGCGTATTATTTTTAGATGAACTTGCGGAATTTAAAAAACAAGCCTTGGAGGTTTTACGCCAACCGCTTGAAGATGGGCATGTAACTATTACTCGCTCTAGCCAAAGTTTAAGCTATCCCGCACGCATTATGTTAGTAGCGGCGATGAACCCTTGTCCTTGTGGTTATATGACCGACCCCCGCCATAATTGCACTTGTACGCCTATTGCCATTCAGCGTTATCGCAGTCGCCTGTCTGGCCCCTTGCTTGATCGTATTGATATGCATATTGAAGTGCCTGCTGTGCCTTATGATGAATTGGCTTCAAAAAAACCGGGTTTAAGCTCGGCTGAAATGCGAGAACGTATTATTAAAACGAGAAAGTTGCAAAAAGAACGCTATACGAAACAGGCCAGTGCAAAGAATTTTAACCCGACGAATGCTGATTTATCGGGCCATGCCTTAGAAAAATATTGTAAACTTGAAGCCGACGGGCATAAATTTTTAAAACAGGCGGTTCAAACCTTAGGCTTGTCCGCCAGAGCTTATACTCGGATTTTAAGAATTTCTCGCACTATCGCCGATTTAGCCGAAGTTGATCAGATAAAAATAGAACACCTCGCCGAAGCCGTGAGTTGCCGAACTCTTGATCGAGAGAGAATGATATAGTTATTTTATAGTGTTATTAGTTTTAATATATTAATTGCAGTGTGATTTCTTTTTTGCTATACATTTATATATAATTAAACAATTAACAGATAGCGAGGGGGGGGTATGCCGCAAAAACTAATGATAATCTGGTCAGAACAATGGGAGCTAGGAATAGGGATCATTGACGAACAGCATAGGGGAATCGCCAGTTTAATTAACACCTTATTTTATTTTATCAGCACTAAAAAAGCTGAGGCCATGATTGTTTTAATCATGAATGCCGTGAGTCGTTATATCGCACTACATTCAAAAACCGAAGAAGACTTACTTATTCAAACAAAGTATCGCTACGCAGAAGAACACGCTAATTCGCATGCAAAATTTGCAAAAGAACTAAGAGCCAGAATGCAAGAACTTATTGACTCTGGCGTATATACTGTAGCCGCCGAAAATTTCATGGTCTTTTTAAGAGATTATTGGACTCAACATATTTGTAAAGCAGACCCATGTTATGTTGCTCATCTTAAAGAATATTTTGGACATGAACCTAAACAATGTCTTTAACATCATTCTTTCTTGACGAATTTAATGCTTTTTCCTGATCCGTTGTTTTGATTGGATAAAAAATAACTAGCTATTTCATTATTACCTTTTTGTTAAAAACTTAAGAAAATTTAATCTTGCTTAAATCAGAGCTACATGGTGTTTTTTTAGATTATTTTGTAAGAGAGTTTTTTTACAAAGCCTAACACAATTATCAATAAAACTATCATTTTTGTTACATAAATGCTCCCTTGACTTCTAATTTTCAAGATAACAATCTGTATTTATTGATAATTAATATTTCTTGAATTTGTTTGTGTATTCTGTTAGATAAATCAAGAATGAAGTAAATATACTACGCTTTTCTGCTTGTACAAAAAAACACAAGCAGTGTAGTAGATGCTCTTATGTGTTGAGAGTAATAAACCCCAAAAATCTGTGTTTTGTGTTAAAAGTGTGCATTTTAGTAAGTATGCTATATAACTGGATAGAACTATTTTAAAAACATGCTACCTTTCTAAGGAGGGTTTATGAGTTTTGGACGCAAGGTGTTTCAGTTTTTAAAAGAGGCTTCGATCGCTCACGCAAAGTGGGATTATGAAGTTTCAATGTCTATTATTAAAAGCCGTAAGAAATTAATGATTCTTGGCTTAATGCTTTTACCTATTATCTTATTTTCATTTGCGAATGCGAATGATATGATTGGTGGTAAGACAGCTTTTGGACCGGCATTTTATTCTGATACCATATTTTTTGGTTCGATTTTTGTTGGCTTAATTGCGGGATTAATCACAGGTTGTATCGGAGCAGGTGGTGGATTTATTATTACTCCGGCTCTTATGGCTCTTGGAGTTAAAGGTATTTTAGCGGTTGGAACAGACTTGTTCCATATTTTTGCCAAAGCCATTATGGGTACTACTGTTCACAAAAAACTAGGTAACGTTAGCGTTCCTTTAGCTATCGCTTTTTTATGTGGTTCCGGAGTTGGAACTTTTATCGGTGGTGGTATTAACATAGCTCTTTATAATAAAGACCCTTTGTTGTCCGAATTATTTATTAGTGCTCTTTATGCTTTATTGCTTGGTTTTTTAGGTTTTTATGCTCTAGCTGACTTCTTAAAAAGCTCTAAAGGCAATGCCGGTGGCGGAGATGCTCACGGTGGACCTACTGAAAGCACTTCTATGAGTGTTAAGGTTCAAAATGTTAAAATTCCTCCAATGATTAACTTTGATGAAGATTTAGTCCCTGGTGGTAGAAACATCTCTGGCTGGATTGTTGCAGCCGGTGGTTGTTTTGTTGGTATTTTAGCATCAATCATGGGTGTTGGTGGTGGTTTTATTACCTTCCCTATGTTTGTATATGTTTTTGGTGTTTCTTCTATGACTACTGTTGGTACTGATATTCTTCAAATTATCTTTACCGCCGGTTTAGCCGCTATTGCACAGTATGCTATTTATGGCTTTGTATTTTATACTTTAGCTATGGGTATGCTTGTTGGATCCTTGCTTGGCATTCAAGTTGGTGCTTTAACTACTAAAGTTGTTAAAGGAATTCATATTCGTGGTTTTTATGCTATTTCTATTTTAGCCGGTTTTATTAACCGTCTTGCTACCCTACCTAAAAAAATGGTAGAGCTTGAAATGGTCAATTTACCACTCGCTTTTGTAAACGGCTTTGAATTTGTTGGTAATATAATTTTCTGGATTATTGTTAGTGTCTTTGGTATCTGGGTTATAGGCAAGTTCATTGTAAATATCGGCAAACTCAGAGCGGAGGGTTAGTCATGATTATCAGAGATAAATCTAAATTCATTAAAGGTGCTACTTTACTTGTTAGCTTTATGGCTATCTTTGTTTCGCTATTTATGCCCATTATCCCTATGGACGGTGGCAAGTATGAAAATCCTTTAAACTTTGCTGATGATTTTTTTAATAAGCTTTCTAAAGGATCATCTTATTTTATTCCTAATGTTATCGAAAGAGTAAATGCTGGTCTTTCTAATACCAATATTGATTTAACTATCCATATGAAAAATGAAGACAGAGCGAATCTTGCGGTTAAAATGTTAAATGAACTTGGTGCAACCGCTTTATTAAAAGATAAAGATGAAAAAGGCTTCGTAGTCTCTATAACTGGTTCTTTACATAAAATTGCACTCGCTGCGACTACTGATTCTGAAGACTTGTTCCAAAATAACGGAAAAGCCGTTTCTCAGCGTTGGAATGGCGTAGACCATACAACAATTAGTAGAACTTGGCATGAAATGCTAAGCGGAATGATTCGCCCAATGCAGGCACAGAAACTTGTTGCGGAAGCTCAAGTTATTGATGCTGTTGTACGTCGTGCTATAGAGCCGGCACATAACTTCTTTGACATTCCGTCTGGTCGAGTGGCGGACAATATCCCTATGTTGGTGTTCTTATTAGTGTTTTATGTTGTTTATACAATGTGGTATGGCTTTGCTATCTTTGATTTATTTGAAGGTGTAGGCTTAACCATGAAAAAAGCAGCTGTAAAACAAGAAGTTTAATTGATTTATTATTCTGTTTAATAGGTTTAATTTATAATAAAAAACGCCTCTTTTTATAGGGGGCGTTTTTTGTTTATTGCACTTATAAAAACTTTGAGTTTATTAGCGTATAAAGACCGCTTTTATTATCATTTGATGCTCTGTATGCACATAGTATCAAACGTTTTAAAACACAAAAACCACTTATTTTACAGGAAAATTAAATTTTCCCTTTGTGTCAGCCCCAAAGCCCACTGGCAGGCAAAGCCAGCCTAGTGTCCTTATATTTCGAGGGTTTCACCCCCGAAGCCCCAAAGCCCACTGGCAGGCAAAGCCAGCCTAGTGTCCTTATTCGTGTTTTTTGGATAGCCTTTTTAGCGAAAGCCACTATGAGACGATTGTGCAATAGTCTCATATAATTTATAAGATTAGTTAATTAGTTAAAATATATTAGTTTTTAAGATATAGAAACTTATTTACAACTATTTATTTTTTAACAACTTATCTAACTCTCTTATTTCTTCTTCCGGCATATTAAAGCTATGTTCTTTTGTCGGAAAAGTTCCGCTTTCAACCTCTTTGCAATATTCTTCAACCGCATTTTTCATACATGAAGCCAAGTTAGCATAACGTTTGACAAATTTTGGCGTAAAATCGGAATATAACCCCAAAAGGTCATGCGAAACCAAAACTTGCCCGTCGCAACCCGCCCCTGCTCCAATTCCAATTGTTGGAATCTTGAGAATATTTGTGATTCTTGTTGCTAAGGCTTCGGGAATCGCTTCCAATACAATAGAAAAACAACCGGCATCTTGAAGAGCTATAGCTTCTTTTATTAGTAACAAGGCAGTTTCCGCCGACTTCCCCTGAACTTTAAACCCTCCTAAAGTAGCGAGCCGTTGGGGGGTTAAGCCTATATGTCCCATAACCGGAATACCGGCTTCTACCATAGCTTTTACTTGAGGCAAAACTCTTCCGGCTCCTTCAACCTTAACCGCCTTGGCTTGACCTTCGACCATTATTCGAGCCGAGTTTTTAAGAGCCTCTTCAACACTGATTTCATAAGACATAAATGGCATATCCGCCACAATCAAGCTGTGTTTTGTACCCCTTGCCACCGCAGATGAATGCCGTATAATATCATCAACGGTAACCGATAAGGTATCGCTCCTGCCTAAAACAACCATACCCAAAGAATCACCGACCAAAAGAATATCCACACCGGCAGAGTCAAAAATCATTGCACTTGTATAATCATAAGCAGTTAATACGCTTAACTTTTTTTTGCCTTTACTTTGGCGTATATCATAGCTGGTGATAAGTTTTTGTGGTGTATGAGTACTCATAAGGGTAGCTCCGCTATCTTATTGTTTTAATATATTTTTTATCAGAAAGTAACCGATTAGTTTCTTGTTTTTTGCCTATGTTATTTTTATAAACTAAATCCTGTTAATAAACTTGACTTATTATCCACTAAAAAGCAAGAATATTAATATTGCAGTAAAAAGCTATTGAAAACTCAGTTTTGCGTTTTTGTTCATCATTTTATGTTTTGTTTGCTATGCTTTGTTTGCACAACCGCATAAAATATCTTAATACACAAAAATCACTCAGTTTACAGAAAAAACAAGCGAGGTAAAAATGTTACAATATTGGTTAGTAAAAAGTGAAGCAAATTGCTACTCTATTGATGACTTAATAAAAGAGCCAAACCAAACAACAGCTTGGAGCGGAGTACGCAATTATCAAGCCCGTAATTTCATGCGTGATATGATGAAAATCGGCGATCAAGTCTTTTTTTATCATAGCGTAACCAACCCCGGCATTGTCGGTTTGGCGGAAGTTTGTTCAAAAGCGTATCCTGACCCGACGCAGTGGGATATGAACGACCCTCACTGTGATCCAAAATCACAACCTGATAATCCACGTTGGTATCTTGTTGATTTAAAATTTGTCGATAAATTCAAAACGCCAATTTCTTTAAGTATCTTAAGAAGTTATTCCGAACTAAGCGGAATGGAACTTTTAAAAAAAGGTAGCCGGTTATCGGTAATGCCTGTGCAAAAAAATGAGTTTGAGTTTATTTTAAAGCTAATAACTAGTTAAAGCTAAAATTTATACGCTTTAAGCTGTTTCAGTAATAACCTGTTCTCCTTTTTCGATAAGTTCCATATGACTAAGCATTTTCAAGCGTTTTTCGGTTAAGGCTATACTGTTGCCCATAATAATATCAAGCTGTCTGGTGTGCATAACCAAATAGCCAACGACTCTAAGCTTAGGTAAAAGCTGTTCAACTGTTCCGCCTTCAATACGAGCGGTTAAAGAATCAGCACTCAAATCACAGTTAAAGCCAAAAGGCGTTAAAAGATCGGCGATAAAATGCACACGCATAATACGGCGTTCTTTGTTGGTTGCCCCGCCACGAAACTGAAAAATAACAAAATTTTCTTTTTCTCTGTTGCCAACCAAAGCATCAAGAGAAAGGTAATGAAAACCAAAACGACTACTCATATTGCAATAATCTTTGGTAATCATGAAATAATTTTTTTCGGTATAAACTGAAGATTGTTGTGCCGGATCAAGGTTGGGGTTAATTGTTGCTTCAAAAACAATCGACATTAACCCTTTAGCACTAACAGGCGGAGGACCGTCCCAAGGAACGGCTTCTATCCCTTCCCAGAGGGCATGTAAGGGCTTTGAAACTATTTGATTAATATTTACATATTGCCCTTTAATTTGTTCTTTAAATCCATCGTTTAAGTCAACAACCCAAAATTGTTTAGGTACATAAGTCGTTAATTGTTTAGCGGTATTATACGAACTTTTGCGGTCTGTGCCATAGCGTAACATTTCCTGCATGATTTTTGCTCTAACATACAAAGAAATATCTATATAACTTTTGCAGTTAGCAACGGTAAAATCAGGGTTATCAGGGTCAAGCGGAAGATGAACGGGCAACGCCAAAGCACCAAGACTAATCGCCAATTCATGCATCGGGCTATTTGGAATCATTAGATATTCAACAACACTTTCCGCCTCTTCGGCACTCAAAACGATTTCTTGAACCAACTCTTGTTCAAAATCAATATGCAAATAGGGCATTTCATTAAGGGATAAAATTGCATCAAACAAACTTGGCTCTTCGTCGCAAATAAATAAAGGTTTTTGTAACAATCTTGCCATAGCGGAGAAATATCCGTTTGGCGAGGCTTGTTTTACGATAACCGCTGAGGCAAACTCCAACATAAACGACCATTGCTGTGCCGCCCTTTCCATTACTAAAATAGCCCCAAGCGGAAAGTTTATTGCGTCTGTGATATTTCTAACCAAAACGGCTTTAGCGGTAATATCTTTAAAGTTGACCTGCCTCCCTACTCTTTTGCTGTTGCCAAATCCCCATGCCCGACCTATTCCGGGATATGGGCTTGAATTTAAAGTATCCCACGCCGGCTGGGGAATAACCTGATTAAGGTGAGGGCTTAATTCTTCCGGTTTAATACAACTTGAAAAAGACAGAAAACTAACTTGCCCCGTGCGTGATAATGCCCAAAAAGCTACGCTGTCTTCAGTTAAATAGTGAGATATTTTTTCCCCGGCTTCTAACAGCGATTTTTGCAAATCTATAGATAACCCTTCAGTATCTTTAATTATTTTTGTATCTTTATTTTTCCCTATTTCGGTGAAACTACGTTTTATATGTATGGTAATTTGTGTTTTTTCTGAAATATTGGGGCGAATTACAATATCGCCTCTAGCTGATTCCGTATCTATACGGCGAAAAATTACACAAAAGGGCATACCCCTATGTCTTATTCCTCGTTTTAAACGATAAGCCGAAGATTGTGGACGAAAGGCAAAGCTCATCGCTGTTTTAAAGGCGTTAATACAAGCTTTTTTCGCTGTTTCAAGGTCAGGGGTATAAGCGATTAGCTGTTCGGGAAGGAAAAGTGCGTTATGCTCTTGCAAAACAGGGCGACATTGCACCAACAAGGCTTGACCCGGTGCCGCCAGGCTGTGATAAACTTCCGAAAGTTCACGCTCTATGGCTTCTTCTATCTCGGGCGGTAAAGGAGCCGCCGCCATTCGATCTTTAATCGAGGCACAAGCAGCTTCATATAATTGTAAATCGTCTCTTGATATTTGAATTGTACGGTCTATTTCGCTTTGAAGGTCATTAAACGCCATAAAACTTTGCCACGCCGCGGAGGTTAAAACAAAACCTTTTGTAAATAATTCAGGTTCGTCCTTGGCTATTTTTGCCATATTTGTCAAATCAGGATTAACAAGTGGCATTGCCTTGTCTGAATGAGCTTCCGTTATCTCGTCAAGGCTTAATAAAAAAGGGCCTTCTACAACGATAACAGCACTTTTTAGAATATTTTGTACTTCGATCTTTAAGACATCAAAGGGTTGATTAAGTTTTTTATAGCGATCTTTTGATAAGGCGTTAAGATGAATTAAACATTGCATTACCGAACTTGAAAGACGCGAGGCACAGCTTCGAATAAAAGGCATTCCATACGGAGCATTATTACAAAGCCTTTCTTCAAGTTCCATTGCAACAGAAGAAATTTCAAGGTGGGCATTTAAAAACAGTTTAAAACGGTGGAAGCGTGCGGCAAATTTTTGTTCGTCTTTAACTGCTTCTATAGCTGGTGTTTTTTTTTGAGAAAATATTTTTTTTAAAAATGAAAACAAACCCATTATTTTGCCTTTATTTGTTGAATAACGATAAAAGTTAAACAGAAATTTTATTTAATTTTCTAAGCGTTTCTGTTTAACCGCGTCTTCTATTTTATTACAAAGCGATTCTAAATCAACGGGTTTTAATTCATAAGAAAAAACCCCCATACCGAGAGCCTCTGTTGAAACTTCGGGATCAGCCAAACCGGAAAGCATAATCACGGCAATATTAGGATATAAAGCACTTACTTTCCCCAAAACTTCAAAACCGTTCATATTTGGCATTTTTACGTCTAGTAATATCACATCAACAGCATTTTCTTTTAAAAAAGTTAAACAAGATAAACCATCAGCCACATTAAAAACCGTCATATTTTTTCTTTGAAGTCTTAAAGTCAATACTTCGGCGACTTCAACCTCATCATCTACGATCAGAACTTTAAGTTGTGGCATTTTTCACTCCTCGGCAAAATATGAATATATAAAAGACTATGAGTATATAAATATAGCCTTAACACATTATAATAAAGTGAAATTCTTAAAAATGCAATCTTAAGAAAAAACTTTGATAAATTAAATAATTATGTATTTATAGACTAAACGACTCACCAAGATAAACGCGTTTTGCCTTTTCGTCGTTAACGATATAATCGGGAGTACCGTTTAAGATTACTTGGCCTTCATACATAAGATAAGCACGATCACAAATTCTTAGTGTTTCTCTAACGTTATGATCAGAAATCAAAACGCCGATATTCCGAGTTTGCAAATTACGAATTAAAATTTGCAAATCATCAATCGCCAAAGGGTCTATTCCCGCAAAGGGTTCATCAAGCAATATAAATTTAGGTGAACGAATTAAAGCACGAGCCACTTCCAAACGCCTTCTTTCTCCGCCTGAAAGGTGTCCTGCTAAAGTATTTGCAATATGCGAAATATGGAACTCTTCGAGTAACTTATTCGCTTGCTTTTCTTGTTCGTTGCGTGAAATTCCCGTGTGTTCCAAGATAATCTTTAAGTTATCTTTAGCACTTAACTGGCGGAAAACAGAGCTTTCTTGAGGCAGGTAGGAAATTCCTATTCTCGCCCTTTTATAAAGAGGATAAAGACTGATATTGCGGTCATCTAAAAACACCTTTCCGCTAGTAGGTTTTTGTAACCCGACAAGCATATGGAAGGTTGTAGTTTTTCCCGCTCCGTTTGGTCCCAATAAACCAACAACTTCACCTTCGCTAACGTTTAAAGATACATTCCGCACAACTTGGCGTTCCGCAAAGTGTTTACAAAGTGCTTCTGCTTTTAATTGCGACATGGCTAGAGTTCCTTAATCATGAGATATTAATTTGCTGAAAAAATTATATTTGCTTTATACTATAAAGATTGTCTTATTGTGGCAGTGTACTAAGCCACTCTTCAAAAGCTTCTCTTGTTCTTTGAGCATAAAGCTCTTTGCGGCTTTTCTTTTTGGCTTTAATGTGAAGTTCGGGCATTAAACCATATTGAACATTAGAGGGTTGAAAATTTTTTGTCTCTCTTTGCAAATGGTTCATTAAAGAACCTAAAACACTAGTTTCCGGAAGTGGACTTAAATTTTTTCCGCTTAAATTGTTAGCCAGATAAAAGCCGAGCCAAAGACCGTTTGCCGCAGATTCAAGATAACCTTCGACTCCGGTTATTTGCCCAGCGAGATGGATTTTTGGATTTGCTTTTAAAGAAAGGTCAGCATTTAATGTCTTTGGAGCATTCACATAAGTATTGCGGTGCATACTGCCATGCCTAATAAATTCGGCATTAGCCAAACCCGGAACAAGGCGGAAAATACGCTCTTGTTCTTTATATAACAGTTTAGTTTGAAAGCCTACTAAGTTATAAGTTTCTTTATTTCTGTTTTCCGGTCTTAATTGTAAAAGGGCAAAAGGTCTTCTTCCCGTTCTGGGGTCTTCAAAACCAACCGGTTTCATGGTTCCAAACAGTAAAGTTTTTTCACCTCTGGCGGCGAGGGCTTCAATTGGCATACAACCTTCAAAGTGAATTTCCTTCTCAAAATCTTTTGCACCAACGGTTTCACCGTTAATTAAAGCCTGATAAAAAACTTCGTATTCTTCTTTGGTAAAAGGGCAGTTTAAATAATCTTCTTCTTCGGGGTTATACCTTGAGCCGGCAAAAACAATACTGCGGTCAACAGATTCCGCACTAATAATTGGAGCAATAGCATCATAAAAATAAAGTGAATCTTGTCCCGTTAATTTCGCCAAGGCCTCTGTGATAGGTTCTGAACTAAGCGGGCCTGTGCTTAAAACAACTTTATCAAAGCCTTTTAAGGGGGCGAGGTTTAAATCTAGATGACAAACTTCTTCTCTAATAATTGTTAAATTTGGAGTTTGTTCTAAAATTGCAGTGATATATTTACTAAAAAGTTCTCGATCAACCGCCAAGGCTTTTCCGGCGGGAACTTTGGTTTCTTCGGCAACCGCCATAGTCAGACTGTTTAATTCTTTAAGTTCAAGCTTTAATAAGCCTATAGCATTTGTATGATCAGCCGAACGAAAAGAATTTGAACAAACAAGCTCGGCAAAATCAGAGCTAGTATGTGCCGGCGAGTATTTATTTGGTTTCATTTCAAACAAACTGACTTTGTGCCCTGATAAAGCTAAACTAAAGGCAACTTCCGAACCGGCTAATCCACCGCCGATAACAGCAACATTTTGAGGTGAATCGGAAGCAAGTTTATTGTAAAAAACTTTGGCTTGGTTAATAAAAGCTTGTAAAGAAGGTGGCAAATCTAAAAGCACAGGTATCTCGTTTGAATTTATAGGCATAATTTTTATTTAATTGATAGGTAAAGTTGATGTTTGATTAGCGGGTTTATTTTGAGCTTTTTGTAAACCCACAGAATATTTTATTGAATTATCAATATACATTTCAGTTAATTGAGAAGTATTCAAATCGGTGTAATACATACGCCCGCTATGGACCTCATAAAAGTCTTGCACTTCGCCGTAATGTTTTAACGCCGGTATTGCATTAACCAACATTGGAGAAATAATATAAAAAAATCCCCAAAAACAAGCGAGAACAATCAATAATTTAACAATTCCAAAATATGTTTTTTGTGTTTTCATTTTATTTATAATTTATTAAAGGCAAGTTGTTAAAAAGTAAAAAAATCTTATCGATAGAAACAAAATTGTCAGTTTTTAAGTTTAATTGAAATAATCAAATTTCACAAGCTAAACTAATCAGCTAAAAAAATTTATCACAAAAATAAGAAAAGTATAAATTTTAAATTATTGTTACAAAATAATAAGGCCACAGCATATAAATACTGCGACCTTATTATTTTTTTTGTTAAAAACGTTTTTATAATGTGGCTGTGATTTCAGGAAACACTTTATAAAACATAATCCAAGCCATTAACAGGGTAAGACAAAGGTTAAAGCTTTGTCCACAAACGTAAAGAATAATAGGCTTAGCACCTTTAAAATATTTTGCCAGTTCACGGAAGTTAGTCGCCAAACCGATAGTTGTAAAGGCTATAACAAAGAACCAACCACGAAGCGGACTGGAAAGACCTTTAATAACACCCTCGTCAACAACTGCCTTGGCAAGATCTTTTCCAAGTTCGGCGCTGAGGGCTGAAAAGATAATAGAAGCAGCCAAAAATCCTAAAACAAACTTAGGAAAGCGGTGCCAAATTTCCATAGGGCTAACTTTTTGTCCTTCAACACGGTCTACTTTTGTTGCCCAATAAATTGCCACACAAAATGCCGTTACACCAATTAAAACGTTTTGGATCATTTTAATCGTGGCGGCTACTGCCATTGCTGTATCACCTAAAAAAGCTCCGGCGGCGGTAACGGCTCCTGTTGAGTCAACTGTTCCGCCAATCCATGCACCACCAAGAACTTGGGGCATACCCATTGCTTTAATAAACATAGGCATAACAATCATCATAATCGCTGTAAAAAGCAGAGAAAGACCTATTGATAAAGTTAACTCTTCTTTTTTAGCACGACAAGCGGCGGCGGTAGCAATAGCGGCCGAAGTTCCGCAAACAGACATATCAGCCGAAATTACGATATTAAGAGTTTTAGACTCCATTTTTAAAACTTTTTGTCCAAAAATATAAGTACAAACTAAAACTATAGGCGTTACGACCCAAGCAACAAAAATACCCGGAATACCGATTGCCAAAATTTTACTCATTAATACTTCAGCACCAAGTAAAACCAAACCGGTTTTAATATAATATTCAACTTCAAGAGCAGGTTTAACAAATTTTGGAGTTCCGACAGTGTTGGCAATCACCATTCCTATTATAATCGCCCAAGCTTCACCACCGATTCCATAATATTTCATCTGAGATTGATTACCTATACTTTGAGCAAGTACGGCAATAACAAAGATAAACAAAAATCCCACAATAAATTTAGGAACGGGCTTGCCCATAAAGAACATACCGACCGAGAAAAATCCGGCTAAGATTATCCCTAAAACAGAGAGCGAGAAAAACAAATTAAACGGTTTTGTGCTAGCGGCGGTTTTTGCTTTAGTTTCCGCTTGTACAGCCTTGTTCCAAACAAGAGCGGTCTCTCCGGCAACCCTGTTCAGATTGACATCTTTAAATTCGGCGGCGGTGGCAACAGCTTCGGCTTGTTTTGCAACCTCAAGAGTTTGTGCAGTTTTAGCTTGTGCTTTTGTATACTTTTCCTGATTGGCAATATTTTTTGCAGCGATCGCTTCTTCAGACATCAAAAAAGAATCAACGATATTGCTTGTCCAACCGTGGGGAGTTGTAAGATAATGTTTAAACAATTTACCTAATTCATTTTTACTGGCAGTAAAGGTGTTTTTTTTCTCTTGTGCCGCAAACCAAGCTATGCTTTTAAAAGGCTTTTCACCTTCTGCTTTTAAAATAGCTTGATACGGGGCTATTTTCTCGTTTAGCTCTTCTTGTGTCGAAGATGAAGCAAACGCAAAGAATGCTACTATCAAAATAACCGAGCCTAACCAAATAGCCCAGTAATCTTCTTTTGTCCACAAGTCTGTCCAGCTTGATTTTGCTTTATCAATAACGACATCGCTGCTTTTTTTCATAGATAAATCCCCCAAAGTTTATTAGTTACACCAAATTTTTTCTACCAATTAAGTGATAAAAATCACAATTATTTTATTAAAGCATAATTGTTCTTTGTTGTAAATAAAAAAGTAATTTCCTTTAGTAAGACACTCCAAAAAACACGAATTTATAAATAAAGCCCACTGAGCGGGCTTTGCCTGCCAGTGAATCTTGAGAAACTTGTGGGGCTTCGGGGTAATTCCCGAAACACAGGTAAAAATTAATTTCCCCATAAAATTAGTAGCTTTTGTGAATTAAAACATTTTATGCTCTGTATGTACAAAGCGTAAAATGTTGACAAAAGAACACAAAACGCAGTTTTGCAATGGACTTAACAATGAATTTAACAGCGGACTTAACAGCGGAGTATTTACCGTCTCTATAAACTTGTTATTGTAATAACTTAGCGTCATAAACTTAACAATTTTTGTTTTTTTATTAACGAATTTGATTTTTTGTGCTTTCCTGATTGACTAGTAAGATATTACGTTTTATTGTAACGGCTGTTTTTTATCGTGGATAAAAGAATCATGAATAAAATAAAAACGCAGAGGGATAGTTCGATGAAACAGTATAATATTGCTTATTTGCCGGGTGATGGTATCGGGCCTGAGGTTAGTGCTGAAGCACACAAAGTTTTGGCAAAGGTATCTTCTGATTACGGATTTAGTTTAAAATGGGTTGAGTTTCCTTATGGTGCTACTCACTATTTAAAAACAGGCGAATTGTTGAGTCAGAGTGCTTTAACCGAAATGGCTGATTGTTCGGCTATGATGCTTGGTGCTGTTGGCGACCCAAAAGTAAAGCCAGGCGTTTTGGAACAAGGAATTTTACTTGCCCTGCGTTTTCATTTTGACCAATATATTAACTTACGCCCGGCTGTTTCTTTCCCTAACGTTCCGCTACCAATTGCCTTGCCAAAGGGTGAGCAAATTAATTGTGTGGTTGTACGTGAAAACACTGAAGATTTTTATATGGGTATAGGCGGACGAGGACGTAAAAACTTCCAAGTGCCTTTACATGCAAAACGTGCTTTGTATGATTTTAATGCGACTCTTGATGTAAAACTTGATCAAGATATTGAAATGGCTATTCAGCTTGGTGCTATTTCTCGCCCGGGTATTGAAAGAGTAACTCGTTTTGGTTGTGAACTAGCTAAAAAACGTGGCGAAAAAAATGTTGCTTTAGTAAGCAAAAGTAACGCTGTCCCTCATATTTACGGATTTTTAGACGAAGTTACCAAAGAAGTAGTCGCTAAAGAATACCCTGATTTAACTTTAAGCGTTGTTAACGTTGATGCTCTTTGTTACCACTTGGCTCGCAAGCCACAAGGCTGGGGCGTTATGATTTGTCCTAACTTATTTGGAGATATCGTTAGCGACTTGCTTGCCGGTTTGGCTGGCGGTCTTGGCGTTGCTGCCGCAGGTAATATCGGTGACGGTTTATCTATGTTTGAACCAATTCACGGTTCTGCTCCTGATATCGCAGGCACTGGCAAAGCAAACCCAATCGCAGCGATACTTTCAGCCGCAATGATGCTTCAACATGTTGGCGAAGACAAAGCCGCCGCTGTGATTGAAGATGCTGTTAAAGCTTATCTTGCTGATGCTAAACTTCCGCAAATGCCTATTGAATTTGGTGGTTCAGCAAGTTGCAGTAATGTTGGTGATATGGTTTTAGCTCGCATTAAATAATGATATTGAATTATTATATTGAATTAATGTAATAGTTAAATTTATAAATAGGTTATAGATAAAAATCCCCCTGTAGTGATGTTGTTGCTACATGGGGATTTTTTTGTTTGTTTGATTTCTAATATTAAAACTAACATTGAAAACTCGAACGATCCGATGAAATAAACCTCTTTGAGTCGCCTCATATCCTTATAAATAATAAAATTACATTTTTATTATAACTTTATTAAACAAACTAACGCTCCCACGAAATAAACCTCTTTGAGTCCCCTCATATACCTATAATAAAA
>NZ_FRDI01000006.1:0-16123 GCF_900143255.1 Desulfovibrio litoralis DSM 11393 | reverse complement strand
CCTACGCTCTCACGAAATAAACCTCTTTGAGTCGCCTCATATACCTATAATAAAATTACATTTTTATTATAACTTTTTTATTAAACCCTACGCTCCCACGAAATAAATTTTGTTGGTCGCCTCCGGCGGGCACGGGGAAAATGTTTTCCCCTTTGCATTCCCGCCAACAGGGCTGCCGCCCTGTACCCGCGAACGCATCACGCATTGGTTGATGCCTAACGGCATCAACTAATGTATTTGCGGCAGTGGGGTTAAGGGGCAACCAGACCCTTATGTGGGGAATGCAAAGGGCGACATTGTTTCGAGGGGTATACCCCCGAAGCCCCCAATCCACGGGCAGGCAAAGCCAGCCTCGTGCATTCTAAAACCCTTTCCCCCGTCGGAGACGACCAACAAAATTTATTTCGTGGGAGCATTGAGGGTAAATATAATATAATAAAAAAATGAATTTTATTATATGAATAGTCGGAGGCAACCGAAGAAAGTTATTTCGTGAGGGTGTGGGTAAATAAAGCAAGATAAAATATAATAAAGCGTTTAAACATTTCAGCAACCTCATGAATTAATAATTCAAATAGTTTTTATTTATTTCGCCCGTAAATGTCTTCAAAACGCACAATATCATCTTCTCCGAGGTAAGCTCCGCTTTGAATTTCGATAATTTCTAAAGGAATCATACCGGGGTTTTGCAGGGAGTGTTTGACTCCAACGGGGATATATGTCGATTGATTTTCACAAAGTAAAAGTTCTTTATCGTCAAGGATAATTTTTGCCGTGCCTCTTACGACTACCCAGTGTTCCGCTCTGTGGTGATGTAACTGTAAAGAAAGGCACGCTTGAGGGTTCACGACTATTGACTTCACCTGAAAACGCTCGGCAACAGCCAAAACGGAATAATGCCCCCAAGGTCTGTAGACTTTTGTATGAGCAAAAATTTCGTTGCGTTTAGCGGCTTTTAATTTGTTATAAAGGGTCTTCACTTCTTGAGATTGTTTTAAATCAATCACTAAAACAGCGTCAGCCGTATCAATAACGGCTAAATCTTTAATGCCCGAAGCGGCGATTAGGCGTTGGCTTGAGTGCAGGTAACAACCTGTAACATTATCAATCACAACATCGCCAATAATGGCATTTTTATTGTCGTCATGCGGGCTGGTTTCATAAAAAGATTGCCACGACCCAAGGTCGCTCCATTTAAGAGCGATAGGTAAAACGCAGGCGAGTTTGGTGTGTTCCATAATGGCATAATCTATTGATTGAGCAGGAGTTTGGCTAAACAGTTCTTTATCTATTCTGATAAAATCAGTGTCTTGTGTATGTTTTGACCAAGCTTGTTGACAGCAGGTTTTAATTTGTGGCGAATATTTTTCTAATTCAGTGAGGTAAACAGAGGGTTTAACTAAAAACATACCGCTGTTCCAAGTATAAGCACCTGATTTTAAAAACTCTTCCGCTTTTGTTAACTGAGGTTTTTCTACAAATTTTTCAACAGTATATATCGGGAGTTGTGTTGATTGATTACTTGTGTCGTTGTTTTCTAAAGTTAATATTTTATTGTGTTTAATGTAGCCAAAACCTGTTTCAGGGCGAGTCGGGGTAATTCCAAAAGTCATAATTTTGTCAGCTTCAGCCCCTAAACAAGCACTTTGTACGGCTTGTAAAAAATGCTCTATCGGCTCTATATCATGATCAGAAGGCAGGATAAGCAATAAGGGTTCTACCGCATTGTTTTTATAAGCATCTTTGGCGGCTAAAGCGGCGAGGGCAATCGCAGGGGCTGTATTTTTAGCTTCCGGTTCAAGAATGATTGCGCCTTTTATATCCAGCTCTTGCATTATACCGGCCACAAAAAAGCGATGTTCGGCATTACAGACAATAAAAAAAGTGCCGAGCTGATCGCCTAAGGCTTTAACTCGCTTTAAAGTTCGTGCAAAAAGTGTATCTGTGCCAAGCTCCATAAACTGTTTAGGATATAATTCTCGTGAAAGAGGCCAAAGTCTTGTTCCACTACCACCGCATAAAATCACCGGGCATATTATTGACATAATTTATCCTTTTATCTTTTCACTTTAGTTTATGAGCTTCAGTTTTTATCATTTAAGTGTTTATTATTTAAACATCTATCAGGGCTAAGAGTTCTTTTGTGCGTTTTTGCATTAACGCATAATCGGCTCTGCTTTCTACGTTTAAACGCAATAAGGGTTCTGTATTAGAACAACGCAGATTAAAACGCCAGTCTTTAAATTCCATTGAAAGTCCGTCTATAAAACTTGTTTTTAAGGCTTGAGCTTCAAAGCGAGCTTGAATTTTAGTCATAATCGCTTGAGCATTATCAACTTTTCTGTTGATTTCGCCACTACAAGGATAAGCCGCAACACGTTCTTCTACTAATTCTTCCAAGCTTTTAGCTGTTTTACTCATGAGTTCTAACAAATACAACCAAGGGAGCATACCACTATCGCAAAAAGAAAACGCCCTAAAATAATGATGAGCGCTCATTTCTCCGCCATAAATAGCGTTTTCACGTCGCATTTGATCCTTCATAAAAGCGTGACCTGTACGCCCTTCGATACTAATGCCACCTGACTCTTTAACCATGTCAATGGTATTCCAAGTTAAACGAGTATCATAAAGTATTTTTTCAGGTGTAGCCGACGAGTTTTTGTTTTGTGCTTTTTGTAATAAAGTTTGAGCCAATAAACCAACTATATAATATCCTTCTACAAAATCACCTTTTGCCGTGTAAAAAAAACAACGGTCAAAATCTCCGTCCCAAGCCAGCCCAAGGTCAGCTCCTGATTCTTTAACAGCCTTGGCAGTTAAGGCACGATTTTCTGGCAATAATGGGTTCGGAACACCATTTGGGAACGTGCCGTCAGGTTTTTCGTTTATAAAAATAAATTCACAAGGCAGGTGCTTGGCTAAAAGTTTTACAACTTCGCCCGCACAGCCATTTCCCGGGTCTGCTAAAATTTTTAGTTTTTTTATGCTTTTAAGGTCAATTAAACTTAAAAGATAGTTAATATAGCTAGTTCTCAGGTTTATTTTGGTATATTTGCCTTTTAAATTCGGCTCTGCTGTTGTGTATGTTTGATTCAGTATTTTCTCTTTTATATTTAACAATCCTGAATCTTTACTCACGGGAATTGCACCGCCCCTAACGAACTTAAAGCCATTATATTCAGGCGGGTTATGACTCGCAGTAATAATAACACCGCCGTCAAAGCTCGGATATTTATCGGAATTAAATAAAGAGGTGGCAAAATATATTTCTTCGCTCCCACAAACGCCCAAATCAAAAACGTTTGTACCCGCATCTTGTAAGCCTTCACTAAAGGCCGCCGCTAATTCAGGGCTTGATAAGCGAATATCATGCCCGATACAACAGTTTTTTAGATTAAATTCACGACTAAAAGCATTGCCCAATTGTTTTGCAAAGTTTGGCGTAATCTCGCTGTCGATTTTTCCACGAATATCATAGGCTTTGAAGCAATCCATATTTTACCTTTATTTAAAAGTATTCTTTTTTATTTCTTATTGAAATATTAGCAGAATAGAGCAAAAAGTAAAGAATGTGTAACTTCACAATAAAGGCGATGAAAAAAATAATGTTTTGCGTGCTTTTGTCAGTATTTATGCTAAATATAAAACGCCTTAATTCATAAGAATCACTAATTAACTCGCTTTAAATAATATGCAATACTCTTAATTCACTCTTTATTTAGAATGAATCATAAACAAATTATGCTTGGTGTAGCTTTTTTATATATGGTGCATACTCGTGATCTGTTTTTATAATATGTGTTAACAGCCAGTTTTTCAAGAAATCTAGTAAGTCATAGCCTATTTCCAACTCGCCATTCACCAGTTTTCTTTCGACTTCTAACACTTGTGCTTCAAAAGTACGATGTATCTCTTTATGTTTTTTGACATCAGGATATGCGCTATGTTCAAATAATATTTCTTCTAGATTAAAATGACTGCTTGCATATTCTTTAAGAGACAAAATAATGCTAATCAAAGTTTTTTGTCCGCCATTACTGTTAAGCGTACGGTATAGCGTATTAATACAAGAACACAACAGCTTGTGTTGTGCATCAAGCAGTGGGATACCCATTTCATATGACGGTTCCCATTGAATAAGTTTTTTATTATGTTCAATGTTGTTTATATCGCCAGAAAGCATGGAGTTTGACAGTATGTCTAATTCTTCCAGAGAGTCTGATAGTGCCACAAACTTAATGGCACAAGCCTCCATTTGTTTAGCATTGTCTTTACTATTATTGCTAATACTGAGCAAAGACTGCGAGGCATTGATGCAATCTTCTGTTTGTACGCCGGAAACATCAGCAATGGTCTGAAGAGATTCCGCTGTTAGCTTAATGCCGTCAACTACCTGATCCATTGCCTTATTGGCATTGAATACTAATTCAGAGCTGTCATTGGTCAGCACAAGAGCTTGGTCTACGGTTTTAGTGCTTGTGGCGGTAGCGGATTGAATGCTGTAGAGTGTTTGATGGATTTGTTGCGTTGCGGTCATGGTTTTTTCGGCTAGTTTGCGTACTTCGTCGGCAACAACAGCAAAGCCACGCCCCGCTTCTCCGGCACGAGCGGCTTCAATCGCTGCGTTTAGGGCTAATAGGTTTGTTTGATCTGCAACCTCAGAAATAACGTCCATTATTTGCCCTATATTGGTCGATAAGGCTTCTAGTTCATTCATTGTTGTTTTTAAATTTGTTGTGGCTTGTTGTACCGAAGAAATTGATTTTACTGCGCTATGTATACCTTGAATGCCAATATCCGCCGTATTGCGTGATTGTGTAGCTCCCATAGAAGCACTATGGACACTCTCAGACAAAGAGTCCGCACCTGATGCAATACTTTGCATTGTCTTTGAAGTGTTTTGAAGGTGGTCTCGTTGTTTTTCTACTCCTTGAACAATGTTGGAAGTAGTAATTGCCATTCGGTATATTTGTTGGGTAAGTTCAGTAGAAACATTACATACTCGCTGTAAAATAGTATGAAAATGAGCTTGTGAAACAAGAAGTGATTCTTGGCTTTTTTGTGCGTCTTGGAGTTGTGTTTGTAGCTGGTCGAGTTGTTCTCCGCTTTGTTCTAGCTTTTTTCTTTCTTGTAATAACTGATTGCTTTGTTCATTTATTGTATTTATGATGACTTGGTGTATGTCATCAGTCTCTTTGGGCGTATTAATACCGCATGCATTAGCTATTTGTACGAGTTTTTGGCTCTCTAGGCTTGTATTTTTAAATACACAAAACACAGTAAGAGAGAATAGAATGAAAGCAAGAGCGATAATGCCATTTTGCCAGAGTGGCAGAGTTGATGGCAGAAAAGATGAAGTTGCAATCAGTTGTAATTTTATGGTCTTGTCTAAGTATTATATTGAATATGAAAACAATAGCAAAATTGATAAAAAAGTAAAGAATGCTTATTTCCTATAAGAAAATACCATAATCTCAAGAAACAGATTTACACAAAGGATACACTCTTAGCCTTGACAGCATATCAAGAATAACTGTATTTAGAGAGAGATATAATTAAGATTACTTACTCAAATAAATTTAGAGAACTATTTATGCAAAAACTGACTATCGCCACACGTGGCAGTAAGCTGGCTTTATGGCAGGCTAATCACATTAAAAGCTGTTTAGAAAATAAATATGCGGGGCTTTTGGTTGAGCTTTTGGTTCTAAAAACTCAGGGCGATATTATTCAAGATGTGCCTCTCGCAAAAATCGGCGGTAAAGGTCTTTTTGTTAAAGAGATTGAAGAAGCCCTGCTTGACGGGCGAGCTGATATTGCCGTTCATTCTATGAAAGATGTGCCTATGGAACTTCCCGAAGGGCTTATCTTGGGTTTAATTCCAAAACGAGAAGAACCAAGCGATGTGCTTTTATCCGTCAATTATGATAGTTTAAACGCATTACCTCAAAAAGCTAAAGTCGGAACAAGCAGTTTAAGAAGACAAGCGCAACTTTTGGCTTTAAGACCCGATTTAGAAATTATTTCTTTGCGTGGTAATGTGGATACACGTTTAAGAAAACTTATAGAAGGGCAGTTTGACGCTATTGTCATGGCGAGTGCCGGTTTAAACCGTCTTGGTTTAGCCGCTCCCAAGTCTTTTAAGCTTGTGCCGCCTGATTTTCTACCTGCCGCCGGTCAAGGTGCTTTAGGTATTGAATATGCAGAAAGTCGTAAAGATATAGCCGAGTTATTAAGCTTTTTAGAAGATCGCCCCACGAGAATTTGTGTAGAAGCCGAACGTGGTTTTTTAGCAGGATTAGAAGGCGGTTGCCAAGTGCCGATTGCGGCTTTTGCAAAGATGACTAATCAAGATGAATTTATTCTTGAAGGTTTAGTTGCTGATATATATGGAAAAACTTTTGTGCGTAATAGCCTAAAGGGTGATGCGTCTGGTAACGCTTCTGGTGATGCTTCTGGTAACGCTTCTGGTGCCAGACAAACAGGCTTTAAATTGGCACAAATGCTTAAAGATGCCGGAGCAGACAAGATTTTGGCAGAATTGTATTGTAAATAATTTTTTTGGTGTGATATTTTAAATCATTATATAAACGTATAATTTTAAGGATATGTTATGCAAATATACAATAGTATGACTCGTAAAAAAGAAACTTTTGTACCGGTTAGAGAAGGTAAAGTCAGCATGTATGCGTGTGGAATCACCGCTTATGATTTGTGTCATATTGGTCATGCTCGCTCTGCTATCGTGTTTGATGTCTTGGCTCGTTATTTGCGTCATTTAAAATATGACCTTACTTTTGTGCGTAATTTTACTGATGTTGATGATAAAATTATTAATCGAGCCAATGAGTTAGGTGTTGACAGTAAAGAGATCGCCGAAAAATATATGCACACCTTTCATGAAGATATGGACAGATTAAAAGTTCAACGTGCTGATATTGAGCCAAAAGCTACTGAAAATATTAACGAAATGATTAAAATAAACGAAAAGTTGATTGCAGACGGCAATGCTTATGCGACTGCTTCCGGTGATGTTTATTTTAGAGTGCGTAAGTTTGCCGAATACGGAAAGTTGTCGGGGCGTAGTGTTGATGATTTACGTTCAGGGGCGAGAGTTCAGCCGGGCGAAGAAAAAGAAGACCCGCTTGATTTTGCACTTTGGAAGGCGGCTAAACCCGGCGAGCCATATTGGGACAGCCCTTGGGGAAAAGGTCGCCCGGGTTGGCATATTGAATGTTCAGCGATGAGCGAGCGTTATTTGCCCTTACCTTTAGACATTCATGGTGGCGGTCAGGACTTGATATTTCCGCACCATGAAAATGAAATAGCTCAAACCGAAGCTTGTTTTGGCAAGAATTTTTGTAACTATTGGGTGCATAACGGTTTTGTCCAGATTGATTCTGAAAAAATGTCAAAATCTTTAGGCAATTTCAAAACTATTCGTGATATTTTGGAATATTGCCTGCCTGAAGTGTTGCGTTATTTCCTTTTAACTCGTCATTATCGTAGTCCTATTGACTTTAACTTTATGGCGATTGATGAAGCTGAAAAAAATGTTAAAAAGATTTATGAAACGCTAAAGGCAATCAGCTTGTTATTGGCGGAAGACGCAAAGGCCGATGCCAAAAGTTCAGCAGTTAAGCTACCTGAATCATTCACAAAAGAGCTTAAAGAACTAGACGATGCTTATTGGGCGGCTTTAGACGACGATTTAAACACAGCCGCCGCTTTGGGGCATGTTTTTGGCATTGTGCATTTAAGCAATCGCCTACTTGAAGATAAAAAATTATCCGGAACTGTTGAAGCAAGAGCGTTGTTAAAAGATATTCAAGCGAAATTCGTAGAATATTCCAAAGTGCTTGGTTTGTTTGATGAAGATCCGATTAGCTTTTTAAATCAGCTTAAACTTTTTAGATTACAAAAGAAAAATCTAAAGGTTGAACAGATTGAAGAACTAATGAACAAACGCCTCACCGCTCGCCAAAACAAAGACTTCGCCTTAGCCGATAGCCTGCGTAAGGAATTAGAAGACCTTGGTTTAGAAATTAGAGATACCGCAAGTGGTGCGGGGTGGGATGTGGTTTAGGTTTGATATGTTAAGTTTAAAGTTTAGATAGCTTTTAGAAATACAAGACAATAAAAAACTGCGAGTTACAAATTATAGTGTACCTCGCAGTTTTTTTATTATTATGTTATTTTGTTATTTAAAACCCTACGCTCCCACGAAATCAAATATTGCGGTCGACTCCAACTATTCATATAATAAAATTCATTTTTATTTTATTTAATACCAACACTCCCGCGAAATCAACATCTTGCGGCGGTCTCCAACTATTCATAATAATTATACTTAATTATTATATTCTTTAAAACCCACACTCTCACGAAATAAACCTTATTTGGGTCGTCTCATATACTTATAATAAAACTTGTTTTTATTATAACCTATTAAAAAACCAACGCTCCCCGAAATAAACCTCTTTTGGTCGTCTCATATATTTATAATAAAACTTGTTTTTATTATAATCTATTAAAAAGCCAACGCTCCCACGAAATTAATTTTATTGGTCGTCTCCGACGGGCACGGGGAAAATGTTTTCCCCTTTGCATTCCCGCCATAAGGGGCTAGTCGCCCCTTAACCCCACGCACGCACCACGCATTAGTTGATGCCTAATCGGCATCAAAAGTTTGAACGCACCTTAGTCTCTTTCATTGGCAAGTTAAAACCATGCTTTTGGGAGAATATTAATAGTGTTTGAAACATCTTGTAATAATTAAGTGTATTAAATAGAAATGAAGACGACCAAAATAAGCGTTATTTCGTAAAAGCGTTAGTTTTTTAATAGATTATAATAAAATTGATTAAAATCCTATTTTAACGTTTAATCACGCCCGCACCAAGAATAAACAAAGTTTTATCTTCGGCTTTTACTTGCGAATCAATCAGCACTTCTTTTTCCAAACTCTCTTTTGAGGTTTCTTTTGGCGTGTCTTTTGACGTTTTTCTTATTTCGCCTGAAATATCAAGCAGATAACCTTTTGGCAATTCGGTATAAACAACCGCAATTTGTCCGGCAGCAGGCGGCATTATCGCACTTTGTCCGTTATTTTCAGAGGCAAGAGTAATCACAAACCCTTGATCTTTTAATTCAACCTTAGCAAGACTTGGCGTTTGACGATAACGCAATTTTACCCAAAGTTTGCCGTTTTTATAAGCCTCTTGTAAAATCACTTGTAAGTCTTCGGGTTCAAAAAACAAATTTGCCTTTTCGGTATATATCGTTTTTGCTGCAAGTTCGGACTTTGTACAAACAACTAGCTGATTTTTTTCAAGATCTTTACCACACACAAAAAGCGGCTCGGTATAAGCTATTCCCAAACCACGACGTTGCCCTTCGGTATATTGCCATAAACCTTGATGTAGCCCTAGTTTTTCGCCTGTGCTTGCCAAAACAATCGCCCCGCCACCAGACAACTTAACCTTACGCATTTTTAAAAAACTTTTGTAATCATCGTCTTTAATAAAGCAAATTTCCTGACTTTCTTTCGCAACAGGCACGCTATATCCGTTATCGCTCAAATATTGTTGAATTTTTGTTTTTATACAGTCCTTTAGTGGAAATATCATCTGCGTCAAACGCTCTTTTGGAACTAAGGCAAGAAAATAGCTTTGGTCTTTATATTTGTCTTTTCCCGTAACCAAAACCGCAGTTTCTTTTTGTTTTACACAACCATCGGCAGATTTTGCAAACAATTGAAGAGACTCAATTCCAACATAATGCCCTGTTGCCAAAGCCTCAGCCCCAAGCTCCAAAGATTTATCATGTAACAAACCGAATTTGATACGAAAATTACACAAAGCACAAGGGTTTGGCGTTTCCCCCTTATTCCACGCCTTACAAAAAGGTGTTACAACCATTTTTTCAAATTCAAGATGTAAGTCAAGAATAAACAAAGGAATTTTTAAGCTTTCACATAACGTCTCAAGCCGTTTTTCAGTTTTTATTTGAGTTTCATCAAGCGGAAATAAGCGTGCATGTAGGGCAAAGACTTCGTGTCCTTCTTCTCTTAACCTTAAAAGGGCAAACAAGCTATCAGCCCCGCCCGAAACAGCAACCGCAATTTTTGACATAATTATTCTCTAACAACCTAAAAATTAATGAGTAACACAAAATATTTTATCGCAATACAAGCATATTATCAAAAAGTTTTTTAGGCAATTCAAAGACATTGTAAAAGAAAGTTTATTCTGAAAAATGCTTTTAAATTAGACAAAATGGTTATATAACAAAGTGTTGTTTATAATAGACTTTGCATTGGGAAATTTATATCTTGGAGGTATTTATGAATAAATCAGAAAAAAAGAGACTACAAAAAGAATATCTCGAGCAACAAAAAAAACAGTTTTTAGACTCTTTACCTATGCCGTTTGCTCAGTTTTCTCAACTTTTTGACTACTTAGACGCACAATCAGAAGAAAATAACTGTGCTCATAACTTTGATATGACCATTACATTTTTAAAAGAGAACAAGATACCTATCGATAACGTGTTGGATTGGTTAAGAAATCATGGTGCAGGTTGTGATTGCGAAGTGCTTTTAAATACCGAAGAATATTTTGAATAATTTTATCAAAAGCTCATCAAAACGCACAACACCCACAAAAACAAAGCCCCGTAAGGCTTTTTGAGCTTTACGGGACTTTAATAAACTTAAATTTGAGGAAGGGAATAATCTTTATGGCATAACGTTCTTAAATATATTAATAAAATATTTTTATGTTTGTGATATACCCCTAAAAATACCCCCTATATTTAATGTGTTATTTATGCTTTTAAAAAATAATGTTGAAACATAATGATCTATACACTGTAAAAATATTAAAATAAATATCCAGAAATAAGTAGTTTGTTTCCAGAATAATTCGATCTCAAACTTGCGGATATAATGTACCATAGTGAAAAAAACACGGAGCTTTTCCGTCAATTCCACTAAGTGCAATGCTAATGCTTGATATTTATATTTCTTGACGAACAATCTCTACTGTATTACTTTTGTATTGCGAAACAAAAGGAGGATCGTTTTATGCCAATACAAACACAGCCAGCACAATCTATAAGCACAAGATTTGCTCCGGATACATTAAAAAGGCTTGATGAAATTGCTCAAAATAGGCAATGTTCACGTTCAGAAGTAATCAAAGAAGCGGTTGAAGGTTATCTAAATTCTATGGTTTGGCTTGAAAATGCCGTTAACCAAGGTCTGAATGACATTAACGCCGGGCATATTGTAAGCAATGCAGAAGTAAAAGAAAGCGTAAAAAGGCTTGGAATAAATGTCGATTAGTTGGGCAAAGTCGGCACAAAATGACCTGCTGGAAATTGTAAATTATCTTATCTCGCAGGAAGACCAAAAAACAGCAGAAAACATTGCAAAACGCATATTTAAAGCTACTGACATTTTGGTGTCTTTTCCTTTGTCCGGTAAACTGGGTAAAATAAATGGCACTCGTGAACTATATTTAAGGGACTTGCCCTATTTTATCGTTTATAAAGTAAAAGAAGATAGACAGGCTATAATCGTGAGAATTATTCATACCTCTAGGCTTTGGGATAATGTATTTAATTAATAGGGGGTATCCCCAGAAACAAAGGGAAAATTTAATTTTCCTGTAAAATGAGTGGTTTTTGTGACTTAAGACGTTTTATGCTATGTGTATACAGAGCAAAAAACGATGATAAAGAACGCAAAGCGGAGTTTTGCAATGGTCTTTAACTGGTACTAAAAATGGGGTGTTGATAAATGCACCCACTTTCGGAGGTGCCCTTGCTACTCGACAATAACAAAAATATCCTACGCCATTTTCAGCTTTTGCTGGCCATCTTTGCCGTGGTTATTCTGGCGGCGGGTGTTGTCGCCTACTCCCTCGCGGCCACCCAACTCAAGAACCAGCTTGTGCTGAAATGCCAAGCACTGGCAGCGACCGTTGCCACTGTTATTGAGGAGGACTCGGACGGCTATTCCACGTTCTTGAAGAATATGGACATGGAAAGCGACTATTACCGTCGCACCAAGTCGCTGATGATGAAAATAAAAAAAGTCAACCAAGAACATGTACAGTATATTTATACCACCACTCGGTCTGGAGAAAATGCTATTATGTATGTTGTTGGCGGCGAACCTCCTTCAAGCCCGCTCTACACCGCTCCAGGAGTACAGGACTCCATCACCAAAGCCGAACGCACTGCATATGATGAACAAAAAGCCACTATTGGTAATGATTTTGAGAATACAAACTACGGACAGCGCTTAAGTGCGTACCAGCCGATATTTCATAAACGCACGGGCGAGTTTTTGGGCATGGTGGGCGCGGATATTATCAGCAAGCAATACAACAGCATCATGCAGATATTCATCATTCAAACTGTGATTAGCATTTGTGCTGGGCTTGTGGTTCTTGCACTGGCAACACACTGGTTTTCCGGCAAGGTAAACCTTATTGTGAACAAACAACTTTTTGCAGCCCAACAGGCCGAGCAAAAACTGGCCATGGAAAATACTACGCTGGAACGCATCAACCGCATGAAAACCGACCTGATGACCACCATATCGCACGAGGCACGCACCCCGCTGGCGGTGCTGGCAAGCTACGCTGGTCTTGTTTCCATGAGTCTGAAACACAAGGGCATGGAAAGGGAAACAGCTGCCGATCTGGACAAAATAGTCTCCGAAGCCCAGCGTGTGGCGGATTTGATCGACACAATGAAAGGGCAGGCACTGTCTGACGTGGAGCCTTCTGCACGCACACCGCTGGATTTTGGCGATCTTATCCAGCAAGTAGGCAGACTGTACCGTCCCATTCTGAAACGTGACGGCGTGGAGTTGCACCTAGATATTGAGGGCGAATTCCCCGTGTGTGGCAACCCGGAAGAACTCACGCAGGTGGTGTTCAACATCCTGCAGAACGCCAAAAACCACACAGAGCAAGGTAGCGTGTCCATAAGTGTGGCACGGAAAAACCACAGTATCATTGTCAGTGTGTGTGATACGGGCAGTGGTATAGTGCCGGAACTCTTGCCACGCATCTTTGAGCGTGGCGTGAAAGGAACAGATAATAGCACAGGCGGAGGCTTGGGCATCGGTCTTGGCATCTGCAAAGAAATCATGGAAGAACATGGCGGAACAATAGCGATTGCCAGTGATAACGGCACAACCGTAACTTTGGTGTTACCTGAATACAACAAAGGAGGCGAACATGGATGCTAAAGGCATGGTGCTTCTGGTGGAGGACAACGCGGAACTCAACGCTAACAACACTCGTGCCCTAAAAATGCTGGAATATGAGGTACACCCGGCACTGACGCTGGCAGAGGCTAGATCTTGGCTTGCGACTAACGAGGCGGATGTCATCCTGCTGGATGTTATGTTGCCGGACGGTGACGGCATTGATTTTTGCACCGAAATACGCGGAGAGCCTCTGTGTACGACGGCTCACATTTTGTTCCTAACCGCTAAAACAGGACATGAGGACAGAGTGCGTGCCTTGGCGGACGGCGGAGATGATTATATAACCAAGCCCTTTCACCCAGAAGAACTGCTGGCACGGGTACAAGCCGCCATGCGACGCAGAAACATGCAGCGTACAAAAGATGAACAGCAGCACACAGAAACAGCAGTCACTACCATGTCGGAAACGCAAAAACTGCATGCCTTCGCCGCATTCTATAGACTGACAGAAAAAGAAAGTGCCGTACTTTTGCATATTATTCAGAGCATGAATACAAAGGCAATGGCCAAGAGTATGGGAATATCCGTCAAAGGTATAGAGTTTCATATCAGTCATATTCTTCATAAAACAGGCATCAAAAAACGGCGGGATGTATTGCGGGTTTTTGCGAACTGGATGATTTAGAAAAATTAAGAAAACGCTGATTTATTCCCTTGCCAAACGAAATAACTGAGCGTTTCAAGATGTCATGTAATCAGCGTTTTCAAAAATTTGCACAATATCGCTCTCTGTAAAACAGCAAACTATACTATTTTTTACTCCAGAGCTGCATTTTTTTTCATTTTTTACAAAAAAAGTGACAAAACCCTAGTATTCCCCTAGTACGGTTTTTTTTTAGCTGTGTTACATAGAATATAACTCTATCTTTTTTATAGGGCTTGTGCTTTTTGCGTTCTGGCAGTGCTGTGCAGACAGCTACACGCTGAGACCGTTGTAACTTTTTATTTTTTATAAACCAAGCTTGCATACGCCAAAGCTTGCATACGGAGTTTAATAATGAAAAAACATGACAAATGCTTGTTTAAAACAGTTGTGTGTTGTCTTGGGGTAGGTTTAATAAGCCTTTCGCCAATCTTAAAACTTGAGTCAGCAAAGGCGGAAACCATCAACTATAACGGCACCACCCCCGCCCTGAAACCCGCCCCCACTTGGTTTGGAACAGAAACAGACGCTCTCTTTCCCGGCACTAAAGACAACCCTAGTGCAAGTGGTAATACGGTAAATGTTAATTTTACCACTGGATCGGGGACAAACCCTTCTTACGTTTTTGGCGGGCTAAGCGAAAAAAACAGCGTTTATAACAACACGGTAAACATTATAGCTGGTACGATTGAAAACTCTGTCTATGGCGGGTATAGCAAATCCGGCGACGCCTACGCCAACACGGTAAACATCAGCGGTGGTACTATTACCTATTTTGTCTTCGGCGGGTATGTTTATAGCGGTACTGGCAACGCCTACACCAACACGGTAAACATCAGCGATGGTACGATTGAATACAATGTCTACGGCGGGTATAGCGGTTCTGGCAACGCCTACGCCAACACGGTAAACATCAGCGGTGGCGAGGTCGACGGGGATGTCTACGGCGGGAATAGCGGTTTTGGCGACGCCTATGCCAACACGGTAAACATCAGCGGTACTGCTGTTATTGGCGGGGATGTCCTCGGCGGGTATAGCATGAATGGCGACGCTTACGGTAACACGGTAAACATCAGCGGTGATGCTTTGATTAAAAAGGATGTCCTCGGCGGATGGAGCGTTTTTGGCGATGCCTACGGCAACACGGTAAACATCAGCGCTGGTACTATTGGTAGTTCGCCTGGCACGGGCTATGTCTACGGCGGGTATAGCTATTCTGGCGACGCCTACGGCAACACGGTAAACATCAGCGGTAATGCTGAGATTAAGGGCTATGTCTACGGCGGGTTTAGCGATTCTGGCGACGCCTACGGCAACACGGTAAACATCAGTGGTGGTACTATTAACGGTGATGTCTCCGGCGGGGTGAGCTATTCTGGCGACGCTATAAACAACCATGTAAAACTTTCCGGCACTCCGATTTTTACTGGCTCTACCTGGTTAATCGGCGGGTCTAGTTGGTCTTCCACTACCGACACTTTTACTGGCAATACCCTATGGGTTCTTAACCATATGACAAGCCCTGTTAATACTATCCTAAGCTTCCAGAATTATCGTTTTTTACTGCCTAATACTCCTTCCACCGAGCCAATGCTTACAGCAACTGATATCGATTTAATAGACTTCATCGACTCTAACAGCATAGCCAAGGTAGATAGGCTGGGCATAGCGAGCGGTGGCACAATGCCGAACATAGGCGATAAATACACCTTGCTGGAAGCTACTTCTGGAATCAATGGTGCATTTGATCCCTACAACGTAGTGGCAACCAAAGGCATAAGCCTGTTGTATGATATGAATGTTGCTGGTGACAATGATTGGTCTAGTATTACTGCCACGGTCGCTTCTAACGCCCGTGTAAACCCCCAAACCAAAGCCCTTGCTGAGGGTATTGTTTCCGGCGTCGCCTTTATAAACCAAGGGGCGGATTTAGCGGCGGGACAAGGTATGGGCAGTGCTTTAAGCAGTGCGAATGCGGCGGGAGCGGGTAATTTATCCTCTTTTGGTGCGATGAGCGCGGGTAGTTCTCGCTATAACACAGGTAGCCACAGCGATGTTGACAGTTTTTCACTTATGACCGGTCTGGGTTGGAACGCCCCAATCGCTCAAAACTCACTGCTCTTGGGTGCGTTTTTTGAAGTGGGCTTCGGAAATTATGACAGCCACAACAGTTTTTCGGGTAGAGCCTC